>JBASAI010000230.1:0-8505 GCA_049650525.1 Arcobacteraceae bacterium | reverse complement strand
GATAAGGTTTCCATAAGTCTTTCCATCGAAATCAGACTGTTTGTTGCCAATTCCTCTTCTAGCTCAGTATGTTCTCTCATAACTGTATCAAAAGCATAATTATAGTGATAGGCTAAAGCCCCTTTTTCATTGAGTGCTTTTTTAATAGACAACCAGTTTGTAAAAATTACTTCCCACGCCCTTTTTTGATCAGTACTGATGCAAAGATTTTTGATAATTGCTTTCCATTTATAAAGTCCATAATATGCTTGATGATTTTTCCATAATTCTTTAATCCACCAGTCTTCAAATTTTGGAAGTCCTCGAAAAGGTGGAAGATTATCCTCTTTTATATTTTCTTTAATATTTTCTAATAAAACCTGAAAATGTAAAATCACAATTGGAATTTGAGCATCATAAGAAACTAATTCTTTTATATTTTCTTCATCCAAATCTTTTAATAATACTGAAAAATCTTTTTTAATAGTTCGTAACTTTTTTTGCATCTCCGTATGAACAGACAGATGCAAAGAGATAATTTTAGAAGCAATTTCAAATAAAATCTTATCCTCAATATACTCATCTTCTTTAAGTTCATCTAAAATCAACATCGCTTCGAGTTTTTCATCATTACTCTTTGTAACGGATCTTCTTATTCTTGTTTTTTGATAATCAATATAGTTTTTTCTAGCAATCGCTTCTTTTATTCTTTCTTTTTCTGCAAGCTCCACCATATCTTGAGCCATAAGCTCTTTGAGCTTTTCTCTATGTCGTTCTAGCTGTTCTTTTGCTACTTCCAGATTTGTTTCTGCTGATGCTTTTCCCATATATGAGAGTTTACTTTCACCTGATTCATGCTTTGACAACTGTTTTTTAATAGATTTAATAACAGTTTCATTGTTTTTAATCATCTCTTCTAAGGCGATAATAACTTTCATTTTTTACTCCAGCTTATTGTAATATTTCTTATTAAGTATAACATTTTTATTATACTCAACCTATAGTTAATTATCTCTTTCTTTTTAAAATCACACCAGATTCTATATGATTTGAATACGCAAACTGATCAAATAGTGCAAACTTTTCTATTGTGTGTGTTTTTATAAGTTCTGTTAAATCTCGATGCAATGTTTCAGGGTTACATGAGATATAAATAATATTTTCAAATTCACTTGAAAGCTGTGTCGTTGTATCATCAAGTCCAGCTCGTGGCGGATCTAAAAAAATCGTACTAAAATTATAGCTATCAAGATCCACATCTTTCATTCGTGTAAACTCTCGCACTTTATTTCGAGCTTCTACGAACTCTTCACTTGACATTCTTATAAACTCAATATTTTCTATACCATTTAAAGTACAGTTTTCTTTTGCCGATCTTATAGATGTTTTACTGATCTCTGTTGCTATGACTTTATCAAATTTTGTCGACAGTGGAATAGTAAAATTTCCGCCACCACAGTAAAGTTCACACAGATCATCATGACCATCAATATTGTCCAAAACCCACTCTATCATCTGGATATTTACTTTTTGATTTGGTTGCGTAAAACCACCCTCTTGGTACTTAAATCTAAAATCAGTATTTTGAATATGAAGTGTCTCTTCTATACTATCATCACTCAAAATAACTTTTTGTTTTCTACTTCTTCCGATAATTTTGATATTAAGTTGTTTTGCTAACTCTTTTGCTTTTGTATTCCAGTTTGAATCAAGTGCTCTATGATATATCAGCGTTACTAACATATCTGAAGTAGTTGAGCTTAAAAACTCAACAGTAAAAAGCTTGAAACTCAAATCTTTATCGGCATTTAAAGCGTGCAGTAATTTTGGCATAAGCAAAGAGATATCTTCACTTACAATACTACAGGCATCGATGATCAAAGGCTGTTTCTCTTTGTCATTCATCGCATAGTCTAACTTGACACTATCATCTTCATGAAAGGTTTTCCAGATTCTAAACTCCGCCCTATTTCTAAAAGCTCCATCACCACTTTTGATGATATCGATACCTGAACTCCACAGATTTTTAAATCGCTCTTTTTCTATAGCAACTTTTTGCGTCAATTGCTCCTCATAAGAAAGCCCTCCAAGGTTACAACTACCACACACACCAAAATATTCACAAGTCATCTACTATCCTACATATTTATTATCTTTAATATGTTATTATACCCAATGATAAATAAAAATTTTAAAGAGCAACTAAGCGACTTACTAAACTGTGACATCAAGTCACTCTATCCACTAGCAAGAGAACTCAACAGAAAACTTTACTTTTAT
Source organism: Arcobacteraceae bacterium (assembly GCA_049650525.1). Classification (GTDB taxonomy): domain Bacteria; phylum Campylobacterota; class Campylobacteria; order Campylobacterales; family Arcobacteraceae; genus JAIOSF01. Next base: position 6,246 of record JBASAI010000230.1, on the reverse strand, counting down.
GTTGGACCTACAAACAGTGGTAAAACTTACCACGCAATGGATCAGATGACCAAAGCAGATACGGGTACATATTTAGCACCTTTACGACTTCTTGCCTTAGAAAACTATGAGTCTTTGATCAAAAATGGTATTCCAGCTTCTCTTGTCACTGGAGAAGAGGAAATTTTTGATGAAGATTCTGGACATATCTGTTCTACCATTGAGATGATAAACTTCAACCTTGAAGTAGATGTATGTGTCATCGATGAAGTACAGATGCTAGATGATGAAGATCGAGGATGGGCGTGGGTAAATGCAATTTTAGGAAGTCCAGCAAAAAAGATCATCATGACAGGAAGTGTAAACGCCCTTGATATAATCAAAAAAATAGCGGTGTATTTAGATGAAGAACTAGAAGTAGTAAAATTCAAAAGAAAAAATCCACTTAAAGTTGATGAAAAGCATACTATTTTAAAAGATATCAAACCTGCAACTGCATTGATCGCTTTTAGTAGAAAAGAGGTTTTAGCACTTAAAAGTAAACTGAGTAAATTTCACACCGTTTCAGTACTCTATGGAAACCTTAGTCCAGAAGTCAGAAGAGAAGAAGCCAAAAGATTTCGAGATGGAAAAAGTGATATTTTAGTAGCCACAGATGCTATTGCTATGGGACTGAATCTTCCTATAAAACATATACTTTTTACAACTGATAGAAAGTTTGACGGGAAAGAAAAACGACCCCTTACACCAAATGAAGTGATCCAAATAGCAGGGCGTGCTGGACGATATGGACAACATGAGATAGGTCATATAGGAGCCGTTTCAGGAACGATTCTAAATCATATAAATGCGATGTTTACTTCACCTATGAAAACGATCAAACCACCAGTAAAAGTAAAAGCAACACAAATACAAGTCGAAGAACTCTCAGCACATTTGGGTACAAAAAACCTCACACAAATCTTACGCTACTTTTCAAAACATATGAAATATGACGGACCATTTGAAGCTGTAAATTTAAAAGGGATGTTGGAGCTTTCTTATATGCTCGATCAAAAACTTGATTTGAGTTTGGATGACAAATATATGCTCAGTAATGCCCCTATAAACACACGATCACCTTTGATATTAAATGGGTACAAAAAATATGTCAATGCAATATTGACACATACTGTCACAAAATTTAGACTCTCTTCAAAGATCTCTGGTATCGCAAAAACACAGCTCGAACTCCTTCAAGCAGAAGATGAAGTAAAAAAAATATCGCTGTATCTTTGGCTTGCGTACAAACTGCCTGAACTTTTCCCAGATAAACAAAAAGCGGAGATGTATCGAGCAGAGATAAATAACTTTTGTGAAAACTCACTCAAATCAAATAAACAACTTAAACCGATGATAAATAGAAACAGAGACAACACAAATAAAAGATTTTCAAGAAGAGATCGTGAAAGTGGTGATGCAAATAAAAGTTATAAAAAACCATACAACGATAGAGACAACCGAGCTAGAAATACATACAAAAACAACGAAGAGCCAAAAAAAGAAGAGTCTAAAACTTCAGAAAATAGAAGCGGTGCAGCGAAACGAAGACGCCGAAGAGAGAGATAGAAAACAAATGAACATCACCATCATAAACACAGGGGGAACTTTTAACAAAAGATACAATCCTCTTACAGGAAACCTCGATGTCCCAACAGATCACAACAGCTTAGATAAAATCATCTCGTGGTGTCATAATATCAACTTTGAGATTATCGATATTATCTCAAAAGATTCACTTGATATCGATGACTTTGATAGACAAATTCTAGTAGATACGATCCAAACTATTCAAAATGAAAATATCATCATCATACACGGAACTGATACTATTGACCAGTCTGCTAAATATCTCAAAAATCATATCAAAAATAAAAAAGTAATCTTCACAGGCGCGATGATCCCGATGAGTATAGATGAAACAGAAGCCACCCTAAACTTCTCAATGGCACTAGGCTTTTTAAGTGTAAATGTTGAAAACGATATCTACTTATCGATGCATGGAACTGTACAAAAAGCAGATAGATTAGTAAAAAATAGGAAATTGGGGAAGTTTTTTTGCATACGCTAATGTTAAAGTACTTTCATACTAATTATAATAAATCACTATAGGAATAATTTGAAATTACTAATAATAGAAGATGATCTCAATATCTTATCTGTATTACGCAAAGCTTTTGAGGAAAATAATCATATTGTAGATTTTACAGAAAATGGAGATCAAGGAGAATACTTGGCATCCGTAAATAAATATGATGTGATAATTTTAGATTGGATGTTACCATCAAAAAATGGCATAGAAATTTTAAAATCTATGCGTTTAGAAAAAAACAATACTCCCGTTTTAATGCTTACAGCAAAAGATCAAATTAAAGATAAAATAGAAGGATTGCAAATAGGAAGTGATGATTATATGACTAAACCTTTTGTTTTAGAAGAGTTAGAAGCAAGAGTAGAAGCTTTACATCGCAGATATATTAATAATTATACAAGTGATATTATTCAATTTCAAGATGTTGTGATTAATACAATATCCAAAGTTGTTTTAAAAAATAATGTTGAATTAAAATTAAGCTCAAAAGAGTTAAATATATTGTTGTTACTACTTGAAAATAAAAATACTTTCGTTTCAAAGTCTATGATAGAAGATATGATCTATAATACAGAAAAAATCATTTCGAGTAATGTCATATCTGTAACAATTCATAATCTTCGCAAAAAAATAGGAGATGATATCATTACAAATTTTAGAGGATTAGGATATAAAATTGAAATTTAAAAGTATAAAACATAAAGTTTTATTTTGGTTTATTGGTATTATCACTGTTATCTTATTTCTATTTAGTTTTTTATTGTATTCATTACTTGAGAATGTTATTCATGGCGATATTAAAATCGAGATGGAAAATAAAACAGAGTTTATACAAAAGAATATAATTCAAGACTTTAACTATGATAAAATTCAATTATATTCAACACTCCTTGATATTGAATTTGTCATATTAAAAAACAATGAAATTGTATATGCCTCGGATCACTTTCCTCTAGAAAGAATAGAATTATATAAAGAGTCCGAAAACAGATTTTTCATACAAAAAACTAAGCATAATACAGAAGATGCTGTATTGAGTACAAAATTTACAGAACCATATAAGGGTGAAGTTATTTTACATTTAGATGAAGTTAATGATTTAGCTGAAGAGATGCAAGAAATTCTGTTATATTTAAATCCTTTATTACTATTATTTTTGGTTTGGGTAGGGAGTAATATGCTAGATAAAATTTTAATCCCAATTAAAAAATTAACGAACACAGTACAAAATATAAATATATCTGAAATGCCAAAAACTATAGCTTCTACACAAGAAAATAATGAGATCACCCAATTGATACACTCATTTAATGAAATGGTGGAACGATTACAAAATGGAATTGATACCTTAAATAATTTTAATTATGATGTTTCTCATGAACTAAAAACTCCGATTACTGTTGTCAATGCAGAAATAGAACTGTGTCTTAGAAAAAATAGAGATAGAGAATATTATGAAAATAGTATGAATGTAATTAGGTATGAAGTAGCACAAATTAAAAAGATTATTGATGAATTATTTCTTTTTACAAGATATTCAAAAGAAAATATCCAAGCAACTTTTAAAGAATCCTTTTTAGATTCTATTTTATTAGATGTGTTAAGTAAATATGAAAATAATGCATTAGAAAAAAGAATACATATAGAAATCAAAAGAATAGAACATATCAAGCTTCAAGTCAATCCATTATTAATAAATATAATTTTTTCAAATCTCATTGACAATGCTATTAAATATACAAATCATGATAAAAAAATCACTATTGAGCTTTTTAGCCAAAATAATCAAGTATGTTTTTCTATAGAAGATCAAGGCATAGGTATCAAAAAAGAACATCTAAAAAAGATTACTGATAAGTTCTATAGAGTAGATGAATCAAGAAACAAAAATATACAAGGCTTTGGACTTGGATTATCTATAGTCAAAAACTTTGTAACTTTACATAATGCAAATTTAGATATACACTCTACATATCAAAAAGGAACACGAATTTCAATTAACTTTTAAAAGTTTTAACTTCCATTTAACTTTCAAATTTTAATATTCCTAAAATCAAAATAGGAATATTATTTATGAACACACTCATAACACAACTTTTTAAATACTATATTTATATGATAAGTATATTTTTCATAGGAAGACTTGCTTTGTTTATTGTATTCTATGAACACTTTAAAAACGAAGATTTCAACTACTATCTTACCTTTTTGTATGGTCTCAGAATGGATACCATTACAGCAAGTGCTTTTTTAATAGTACCTGTTATTCTTCTAACGCTCAGTCCAAATGCAATCAAAAATATTGTCAATACAATCTTAAAATACTATTTTTTATTGATTATTTCATTTATCATTTATATGGAGATAGCAACTTTTCCTTTTATTTTCCAATATGATGTACGACCAAACTATCTTTTTGTAGAATATTTAGTCTATCCAAAAGAAGTTTTTTCGATGATTTTTGAGGAATACAAAATAGAGCTCATCTTTGCTGTAGGAACAATTTCACTTTTTATATATCTCTATCTCAAGAATTACAAAGATAGTTTTCTAAAGCCTTTTACTCTATCTTATATCAAACGAATAGCTTTCTTTATCCCTTTAATTATAGTGTTATTTTTAGGGATACGATCGTCATTTGGTCATAGAGGAGCAAATACTTCAGATGCTATGTTTAGTACCAATAGAATGATTAATGAGATTACAAAAAATAGTATACATAGTGTTTTATATGCTGTGTATGTTGATACGAAACATGGAACAAAAAATTTACTTAAGAAATATGGAAAAATGGATATAAATGAAGCAATATCTACAGTTGAAAAGAGTTTAAATATTCAATCTATAGATAAAACGCAACCTTTACAAAGATTTGAAAAAAGCCATTTCCCAAGTAAAAATTCAAAAAATGTGGTGATATTTATACAAGAAAGTTTAGGATATCAGTTTGTAGAGTCTTTGGGTGGGGCAAAAGCAATCACCCCAAATCTAAATAAACTCTCAAAAGAGGGAATATTTTTCAATGATTTATATTCAAATGGTACACGAAGTATAAGAGGACTTGCAGGATTAACAGCAGGTAATTTTTCAGTTCCAGGAAAAGGAGTATTAAAAAGAAATAAATCTCAAAAAGATTATTTTACTATTGCAAAACTTCTTAAACCACTTGGCTATCACACCTCTTTTATTTATGGAGGGGAGAGTCGATTTGACAATATGAAAGGATGGTTTTTAGGTAATAGTTTTGATGAAGTTATAGATAGAGAAAAATTTACAAACCCCTCTTTTGTAGGGACTTGGGGTGTTTGCGATGAAGAGGTTATCAATAGAGCAAATGAAGAGTATAAAAAACTCTATGCGAAAAATAAAAAATTTGCTTCAGTGATATTTTCTACCTCAAATCATTCCCCTTTTGATTTTCCAAAAGAAAAAATAGAATTGCTTCCAAATGTAAAAGAAAAAGGTGTTGAAAATGCTATTAAATATGCAGATTTTGCTATTGGAAAGTTTATAGAAAATGCTAAAAAAGAGGCATATTATAAAGATACTATTTTTGTAATTGTTGCAGATCATAATGTCCGAGTGTATGGTAATAGCATGGTGCCTGTGGATATGTTTCAAATACCAGCACTTATTTTAGGTGAAGATATTACTCCTCTAAAGTATAAAAATATAGCGACCCAACCAGATCTGTTGGCTACTACATTAGACCTTATGGGACTAGATGTACAGTATCCAATAATGGGACATTCTATCTTTAGTGATAAAAAACAAAATATATCTCTTATGCAGTTTAATGACTATTATGCTTTACGAAAAGATAATAAAGTAGCCATTTTACGACCAAATAAAGAGGCTGTTACCTTTTTATATCAAAATAAAAAACTGAACTTAACTCAATCTGATGAAAAGTTAGAAAAAGAGTTATTATCATTTATTATTGTACTAAATCATTTGTATGATAAAAAACTTTACAAATAGGATTGATGATGAGATTAAATATAGAAACAACACAAACAAAACTCATTTTTTTTACAGTACTTTTTTTAGTACTTGTTGATAACAACTCTTTTTTTAAAGGTGTACTTGAAGTATATCCTTTAGGATTGGAAAACTTTGGATTTTTGCTTTCTTTG
>JBASAI010000229.1:0-2279 GCA_049650525.1 Arcobacteraceae bacterium | reverse complement strand
AATCAGAACAATTCCCGCTATTATTTTCCAATGTATTCCTATGAGAAATAAAATACCATATCCTACAAGTAGGAGAACTAAAGCTGTTCCCAAATCGGGTTCTTTTGCGATGAGTATAAACGGCAATAGTATATAAAAAGAAAAATATGTAAAGTCTTTGAGCCCATATCCTTCTCTTGGGGGTGGGTTGTTTGAAACCAAAAAGCCAATCATAAGTAAAAATGCAGGTTTAAAAAGTTCCGATGGTTGAATCGTCATATTAATAAATGGAATTTCTAGCCATCTGGTTGCTCCAAGTTTAGTGACACCAAAAAACTCCACAAGTAAAAGAAGAAATATTCCAAACCAATAAACAAATGGAATGAATTGTTTTAAACTTCTAAAAGGTATAATGAAAATGAAGATAAAAGCAATGATAGAAATAAAAAAATAGATTAATTGTTTTTGTGCTAATATCTCATTAGTTTCATATATTAAAAAATGTGATAAAAATGCTAATGGCAATATAAGTACGACCAGTTCAAAATTAAAATGTGAAATGATTCGTTTGTCAAAAAAATATACCATGAAAGAATGATACCAAAATATGAATAATAGAAAGTTTATAGCAGAGAAAGAGATACGACTCGATATGTTTTTATCGGAAAAATTAGATGAAACAAGAAATCAAATAGATCAGCTTATTTCAAAAGGTTTTGTAACTGTTTCAAATAAGAAAAAAGCGAAAAGTGGACTCAAACTCCAAATAGGTCAAGAAGTATCTGTGAATTTACCTGAAATAGTAAAAGAGGCACCATTAGAAGTCAACTTTGATATCGAGACTGTTTATGAAGATGAGTATTTTATGGTGATAAATAAACCATCTGGAGTGATTGTTCATGGAGCACCTTCTGTAAAAGAAGCTACTTTAGTGGATTGGTTAAAGAAAAAGAATATTTCATTATCAACAATTAGTGGTGAAGAAAGACATGGCATCGTACACAGAATCGATAAAGGTACAAGTGGATTATTGGTAGTTGCAAAAACAAATGAAGCACATGTTGCACTTTCAAAACAGCTTGAAGATAAAACAATGGGGAGATACTATTTAGCAATAACTGATTTACCTTTAAAAGATGATATTACAGTTGCTGCTGCAATCTCTAGAAACCCAACAAATAGATTAAAAATGGGAATAGTGCCTTCAGGAAAATATGCAAAAACTTCTTTTATTAAACTCTCTTTAAGTACAAATGAAAAGTTTGAGATAATTGCTGCAAAATTATATACAGGAAGAACTCATCAAATACGAGTTCACTTAGAATCTTTACAGAGACATATACTAGGAGATGTATTATATGGCTTTAAGGGCAATACAGATAAAATAAAAAGAGTTTTTTTGCATGCATATAGTTTATATTTAAAACATCCTATAACGCATAAAGATATGAATTTTACTGTTTCGTTACCAGATGATATGAAACAGTTTTGTATAACTAATTTTAATGAGGAAGAGTATAATGAAAAAATCAATAACGAGTATATTATCAGTAGGTTTAATAGTATTATTTAGTGGTTGTCAACAAGATGTGAATACTCCGATTAAACCCAAAATAGATGGAAATCTTCCTATGGTTCCTGTTTCATCGATTAAGCATATTCCAGATATAAATGCAATAGCATTGGAGTGGAAAAAAGTAGAAATTCCAAAAGCTGCTGGATATTATATTATTCGTGCAGATATGCAAGAAGATGGTAAATTTAAACGAATTGCAACCGTTAAAAATAAATTTGTGACACACTATTTAGATACAGGTCTACAAGCAAATAGTAAATATGGATATAAAATATCACTTTTCACGGACAAAGGTTTTGAATCAAGACCGAGCGATACTGTAGTAGTTTCTACGCTACCAAATTTTGAATCAGTAAGTTTAATAGAAGCAATTAGTGATCTTCCTCGACAAATTAAAATTCTTTGGAGACCACATCAAAATCCTAGAGTTTCTGAATATATTCTTGAACGAACATCCCCAACACGGGCAAAATGGGAAACCATCGCCACTATAAAAAATAGATTAAATGTCGAGTATATAGATGAAGATTTAGAGGATAATGTAATATTTATGTATAGACTTAAATCAGTTACCTTTGATGGAATTGTTTCAAAGTCTAGTGTCATTACGAGCGCTACAACAAAAGCACTACCTGGACAAATCAAAACACTTGAAGTAACTCGAGATCTTCCTAAAAAAATCCAGTTAGCTTGGGGAAAATCAGAAACGCAAGATGTTTTATAT
>JBASAI010000228.1:0-2053 GCA_049650525.1 Arcobacteraceae bacterium | reverse complement strand
AACTACCACCACCCAAGCCAGCAAATTCAGGAATCTTTTTATTCACGACTACTTTATGAGTTCTAAAATAGTTTTTCACCTCATCAGAAAGTTTAGAAAGAGCTACATAAGCCTTATAGATAGTATTTTGTTTCGTTTGACATCCAAAATCACCTTCAAGTGTAAACTCCTCAAAAGATCCTTTTTCAAAGCTCATAATATCAAAAAGATTTTTTACTCGTACAAAACGAGAAGCAAGCTCGTGATAATCACCTCTTTTGCCTACTACCTTTAAAAATATATTTACTTTTGCATACGACTTTTTAGTCATTTAAGAGTACTTTATTTAAAACATATTTTGCCTCATGGTCTCGTATCTCAATCACCGCAAAAAATGTATCAAATACGATCAAATACTCTCCATCATCTTTATTTTCAAAATATTCTATTTGAAGTTTTTTCCCTAGATCAAACCACTCTTTTGTACCTGTATAATTGTTTCGTGGAAGATCTAAATATTCTAATGGATTGAGTGCTTTTTCATCATCATAAAAAAACTTTCCTTCATGCAATCGTTCAAGATAGGATAAAGTTCCCACAGACCCCAATCGTTCTAAAAGAATCTGAGCCATACTTCGTATGTAGCTACCTTCACTAACAGTAAGTTCAAAAGTAAGAAAAGGATGATTATAGTTGATAAACTTGCTATCAAATACTTCAGAGACTATTTTCTTCATCTCAAAATCAACACCTTCTCGTGCAAGAGCATAGGCTCGTTTCCCATCTATCTTTTTGGCACTGTATTTTGGAGGAAGGTATTCTAGCTTTCCTTCTAAACTTTGAAGTTCTTTTTGTATCGTTGCAACTTCAAACTTTTTTATATTTTGAATATCATATACATTTTCAATATCCAAAGACTCACTTTGAGCTCCTAGAAAAATCGTTGCTCTATATGATTTTGGAGTTTTTTTTAAAAATCGGAATAGCTTTGAATACTGACCAAAAGCCACGATAAGCGATCCACATGCAAAGGGATCGAGTGTCCCACTAAATCCCGCTTTTTTATTTTTATATTTTCTTTTGATACGATTAAGATAAAAATTACTACTGATAAATACTGGCTTTTTTATTACAAATAATCTATTCAACGATCAGTACCTTATATTTTTTCGATAAAAGACGATAGGATATCTCTCATATTTCCACCAAAGTTGATTTTGAGTTTCAGCTCTTTTCCTGCTTTTTGTACACTGAGTACTCTTCCCATCCCAAAAATTTTATGTTTTACCAAATCATCTTTTTTATAAGCACTATTTTTTTGTATAGTTAAACTTCCTTTTACAAGATCAGACTCTGTTAAAAATCTACTCTTCACAAGCTGCGTTCGTCGTCCTTTGTAAAATCTACTATGAACAAAACTCAATGTCAACTCATCACACGCTCTTGTAATCGCAACATATCCAAGTCTTCGCTCCTCTTCTAAGTTACTTCCATCGCCAACCAGTGGGAAAAAGCCTTCTTCCATCCCAACAATAAAAAGATGTTTAAACTCCAAACCTTTACTTGCATGAATACTCATCAATGAGATATATTCATCACTAATACCATCAGCTGCACTTTCTAATGAAATTTCATTAAGAAAATCTTCAAGGTTAAGATCAATATTTTTGATGAAAAAATCTCGTAAATATCCGTAAAATTCATCGATATTTGCTAACCTATCTTCTGCATCAATTACTTTTGCATAGGTAGTTTTAAAATCAAAAGTATCCTCAAAAAGATCTATAAATCTCATCTTTGTATCATCAAGTACCTCTTGCAAATCTTCTACTGATGCCATAAATACCTTGAGTGTGCGCGAATTTTTCTTACCAACAAGTGTTGTAAGATCCTCTACTGAATACTCTTTTATAATACTAAACATAGATCGAGATTCTTTATGAGATTCGAGTTCTAGTTTATCAATCGTCATTTTACCAATACCGCGTTTTGGTTTATTGATGATTCTCTTAATCGAAAAATTATCATTGGCATTAGTTATAACTCTAAAATAAGCAATAAGATCCTTGATCTC
>JBASAI010000227.1:0-3938 GCA_049650525.1 Arcobacteraceae bacterium | reverse complement strand
GAAGGGGGTTGATGTTACAGAGTTATATAAACCAAATAATAACAAATTTCCTTGGTATATGTTAGGTTACACAATTTTTGGTAGTTCTATTGGTGTATTTATGGGAATATTTTTATTCGATTATGTTTGTAATATAAGTTCTGATTATTTAGCTCTATTGATAACTATTAGCGCTTTTTTATTGGGAGCAGTAGGTATTATTTTTGGTAAAAAAGTTGAAGATAAGAAAAGATAATTATGGATGATTTATATGTCAACAAAGTACTTAATGGTGATGTTGAGGCCTTTAGATACTTTGTTGATACTTATAAAAATTATGCCTTCTCTTTATCTTTCTCAATAACCAAAAATACTTATTATTCTGAAGAAGCAATTCAAGAAGCTTTTATTAAAACATTCGAGAATCTTTCAAAGTACAGAGGCGATTCTAGATTTAAAACTTGGTTCGGAAGAATAGTAATAAATGAATCTTTTAAAAAGGTTGATAAAAAAACTATAGAAGCCTTACCTATTGATGATGTTTCTGAAGCCTTTCTAAAAACTATAGATGATACACTCAGTAGTGTTGACTCTGAAGAAAGGAAATATTTGATTTCTAATGTTTTTGAATCTTTACATGCTAATGAGTCTCTGGCCTTGGATCTTTTTTATTTAAAGGAGAATTCAATAAATGAAATTATTGAATTAACGGATTGGTCTAAATCAAAAACAAAGATGCTTCTTTTGCGTGGTAAGAAAAGTCTTTATAATAAATTAAGTAAAGTTTTAAAGTATAAATTGGAGGAATTACTATGAATGATAATATAGGAGAGATTCTTAAACAAAAGAGTAACCCAAAATTGAGAGATTCTTTTGAAGATGATTTAATGCTTTTAATTCATGAAAGGTCTACAATTAAATCCCATTCTTTAAGTAGTGTTAAACGAACTTATATTTTTTTTATTTTGGGGATAATAATAGGCATACTGGCTTCTTTTTATTTAAATGGGACAGTTCTTTTATTAGGTGATTATAGCTTAAGCATACATAAAAACTTTTTCTTTATACCAATAATAGTAGGTTTATTGTTTGTTTTTGAGAAGGTATATAATCTTCATTTGTTTCGAAAAAGAAATAATAATTTAAACACTTTGTATAAAATTTAATAATTTAAAATCATAATGAAAACATATCTAAAAGCTTTTTTTATATTACTAGTATCTCTTTTAATTTTTAGCAATTTAAAGCTTTATGCACAAGATGTTGATAGATCTAAAAGCTTACTTGAATTACAAGATACTATTCAGAAAATATTAATAGAAAAGAAAATTCCTGGAGCGGGAATTGCTATTATCTTTGATAATAAAGTTATTCTTCAAAAAGGGATAGGTAAAGCCGATGTTAAAAATGACATCAATGTTAATGTGAATACAATGTTTCGTCTGGGTTCTGTTTCTAAACTGTTTGTTGGTTTAGCTATCTTGAAATTACAAGAAGAGGGATTAATAAACTTAAAAGATAAGGTAAAGGATATAATTCCAGAAATAGAGATTAAAAATCCTTGGGATGCAGAATTTCCTATTCGAATAGAGAATTTACTTGAACATACATCAGGTCTGGATGATTGGAGTTTTGCTGAGTTGGGTTGCGACAAACATGTGCCTAATACTCTTAAGGAGGTATTAGAGTTTTATCCTAAGGCCAGAGTAGCAAAATTTGTTCCTGGTACACGAATAGAATATAGTAATCTGGGTGTTAGTATTGCTGCATATGCTGTAGAGAAGGTTTCTGGAATGTCATATGAAAACTATATTGATAAATATTTTTTTAAGCCTATTGGTGTTGAATATATGACATTTCGTAACTCCGATAAATATAGAAAAGATGGAGCAAAAGGGTATATTGATGGAATAGAAGCACCCTATTGGAAATTTCTTTATCGTCCCTCAGGATCGCTTTTTGGTACAACTGCTGATATGGTTAAAATTCTAAAATTCTTCATAAACAGAGGAAAAGTAGATGATACTCAGATAATTTCGGATAGTTCTTTGCTAAGGATGGAAAGAAATGAAAGTTTACATATTGAGAAATCTTATGTGTTTAAAGGTCAATGTTTAACAAATTCAGCTAGTTGTTATGGTGATTTTGTCTATTTTGGACATGGAGGAAACGTGCCTGGTAGTTGTTCTGATTTTTGTTATCTTCCAAAATATAATTCAGGATACGTTATTATGATTAATGGAGAGAATCAGAATACAATAGCTTTGATTTCACGTTTAATTAAAAAGTTTCAAACAAAGAATTTACCTCACGAAATTTCGAAAACTAAAAAAGCTATCCAAAAATCAAAATCAGATTATACAGGCTATTATATACCCGAAAAATACAGATTTAATGGTGCTCTTAAATTTTTAAAAAAAATTAAAGGCATTAAAAAAGTGTGGCATGAAAATGATACACTGTGTTTAAAATCAGCATTTGCACAATCTATTTACAAATTTTGTCCAAATGGAAATAATGAATTTAGACATGAATATTCTGATAAAATAAAAATATTTCAAACTAATGATCCTGTAGAGGGAAAAGTTATTTATGGTAGTATAGGTATGTTAAAAAAAGTATCAAGAGCTTATGCTTATACTCTTATTTTCATATTTTATGCTTTTCTAATAGTTCCTATTACCACTACTTTTTTTATACTTATAAAAATAATTAGTTATCTGTTCTCCAAGAAAAGAAATAAAGTTACTCTATGGATTTGTTTGAATCCATTTATAAATATTCTAATACCTATATTTTTACTTTTTGTGTTTCTGTCATTTATACAGACAAAAATTGATGCTTTTTTATTGTTGGGAAATATGAGTTTTCTTTCAGTTTTGCTTTTTATAGGGACAATAACTTATGCTGTATATTCTTTGTGGTCAATTTACTACATTTATAAAAATAGAGGTGTTAAAATGTCAAAAATACTTTATTATCACTCAATATTAGCATCTGTATTTAATCTGATATTTACAATTTATTTCTTTAGTAATGGTTTGATTGGAATTATTACTTGGATTTAGAAGGAAGAGAGATAATAGAATAGGTGCTTGGTTATGAATAATAGTAATATTAGTTGAAAAATATACAATAATCATACTTGTTTTCTCTTAAAAAATGTTTTTTTTGTATTCGAATTAAAAAAATATAAATCATGGTGAGAAAATATGTACGGTTAGCTATTGCCGTAATTTTGTTTTTAGGGTCAATATCTCTTTTTGTAACTGATTCTGTATATTATGGGCTTTTGGTGCTTATGTTTTCAGGTCTGTTTGTTTTAACTCATTTTAAAAATGAGAAGGTCTTAATGGCTTTTTATTATCTTAGAAAGAATAATATGGATAAGGCTGGTTCTATCCTAGCTAAGATAAATCATCCTGAAAGTATGATTGAAAGTCAACAGGCTTACTTCTATTTTCTTACTGCGTCTGTAGAATTACAGAATCATAAAAATACTAATGCAGAAAAGAATTTTAAAAAGGCCCTTAATATTGGGCTTAGACTTAAGAGTGATCAAGCAATTGCTAAGTTAAATTTGGCTGGAATATCTTTATCTCGTAGAAATAGAAAGATGGCTCAGCATTATCTTCAAGAAGCTAAGACTTTGGATAATAAGAAAATTTTAACTTCTCAGATTAGAGAACTTGAAGGTATGATGAAACGTATGTAATATATAATAGTTTCTATATATTCTAAGCCATCCCTTAATGGGATGGCTTTTTTATTATTATTTCTTTTCAACCCATGTGGCTTCAGCATTTTTCTTAAAGTCCTTGCTTGTATCTGCAAGATTTTTATCGAAAACATATATATTTCCATTTATAGATGTTTCTGTGCAATCTAGTTTCTTTAGTTTTGTGTTTTTAGACACGTCCAATTCTTTTATTTCAGAGCATTCTTTACATCTAAAATCT
>JBASAI010000226.1:0-2683 GCA_049650525.1 Arcobacteraceae bacterium | reverse complement strand
GTTAAAGAGGTAAGAAAAAGAAGTGTTGTGTTTATAAATACAAAAACAGATAAAGAAACAATAAGAAGGATAACAAATGAGTAGTAATTTACTTGATTTTACGGTTGATTATTCTTTATTTGAAGGGATCAACAAAGATTTTTTAGAAGAGCATAAAATATACCCGGTACACTCTCAACAATTAAGTGTTCTCATCGCAACATCAAATAAAACGCTCAACGAAGAAGAGTTTGTAAAAATCTTTGATAAACCTGTAAAGTTTCTTTTTGTAGAAGGTAATGAACTTAAAGCAGAGTTACAATATCTTGATTTGAAAAAAGAGCTGTATTTACTTGGGAAAAATGCTTTGTCAAATAAAGATAGAAAAGATGAAAACTCCTATATCATCAATTTTATGGATATTCTTTTTTCATTTTGTATTGTTTATAATGCAAGTGATATTCACTTTGAATCAGCAAATGAAAGTGTAATTATACGACTACGAATAGATGGTGAACTTATACAAATTTTTCGTTTTGATAAAGAGCTATTTTCTTTGATAAGCAGCATCATAAAATATTTTGGAAACTTAGATATCTCACAAAAAAGAATCCCTTTAAATGGAAGATTTTCCAGAAAAATAAATAAGCTGATCTATGATATGCGAATATCCACAATGCCTACGATCTATGGAGAATCAATAGTTTTACGGATTTTGGATAATGGAAATATCAAAAAAGATATACTGACCATCGGATTTGAACGAAATACCTTACAATGCATAAATAAAAACATCAGAGTTACTCAAGGGCTCATTTTAGTTACAGGACCTACAGGAAGTGGAAAGACGACAAGTTTGTATTCGATGATCAATAGTCTTAATACTAAAAATAAAAAGATCATCACGATTGAAGATCCAGTAGAGTATAAACTCGATGGTGTGATGCAGGTCAATATAAACGAAGAGATACATTTAGACTATCAATTGGTTTTGAAAAATATTTTGAGACAAGATCCAGATATTTTGCTCATCGGAGAGATACGAGACAAAGAATCACTTCAGATAGCCATACAAGCATCTTTGACTGGTCACTTAGTGATCGCAACCTTGCATACAAACAATGCGATTGAGACAATCACTAGGCTTATAGATTTGGAAGCTGAGCCATATTTGATCGCAAGTACACTTAAAATGGTTTTATCTCAAAGATTGGTTCGAGTACTTTGTCCTCATTGTAAAGTAAAAAGTATGACTACAAATAGTTATGAACATAAAGGATGTACTTTGTGTAACTTTACTGGATATAAAGGTCGAAAAATTGTTTCAGAAGTGCTCGAAGTAGATGAACAAATAGCAAAAATGATATCGAGAAAAAGTCATATGGATGAGATAGTAAGCTATGCCAATACAATAGGTTTTACATCACTAAAAGAAAATGGCTTGCAGCTTGTAGATGCTGGTATCACAACTTTAGATGAGTTTTACAGTAAGATTTGATATGAAATTTAAAGTGACTTATCAAGAAAATAGACAAATCTCTACGAAAGTATTTATGGCTAATACTTTAAAAGAGCTATATACTCAAAAGGATTTCCCGAATAATATCATCAAAATACGAGAGATTAAAGAGTTTGATTTTGGTGAAATATTTGCAATAAATTCTAAAAAGAATGTATATGAGCTTTTTTCACAATTAAGTATTATGTTGAGTGCAAATCTCACTTTTAGTGAATCTATTGATTTGTTACTCGAAACGAAACAAGAAAAAAAGATAGAAGAGATTTTACAAGTGATAAAACAGTCTTTATCTTCCTCTGTACCTATTGATCAAGCTTTGCATAAATATACAAAATATCTAGGAAAAACTTCTATTTTATTTTTAAAATTGGGCTTTGAAAATAGCAATATCAAAGATGCGATGAGCTCACTCGTAGAGATTCTTGATGAAGATATGAAAAGTAGTGAAAAACTCTCCGAAGTGATGAGGTATCCAATTATCTTATTTGTTTCATTGTTTATCTCAATCGGAATGATTTTTATCTATGTTTTACCAAATTTTGAGTTTGTATTTTCTCTTTTAAAAGATGATGTTCCCTTGTCGACACAAGTGCTTTTGACACTTAAAGATATTGTAAATAATTATTGGATTTTTATTATCGTTGGTATCGCACTGAGTGGGATAGCTGCATTTTTACTGATACAAAAATACAGATATGTTTTTGATTCAATTATATTGTTACATATACCGATTTTTAGTAAGATGATTCAAGATTATTATTTTTACAGACTTTTTCTGTCTTTATCTATCATCGTTCGTTCAAAGTATCAGTTTCAAACAGCGATTGTAAATAGTAAAAACATAGTCAACAATCTTTATGTACAAGAGAAAATAGATGATATCTTACTCCATATCAAAAATGGAATGAGTATCTCAGAAGCATTTGTAAAAACAAAAATATTCGATAGTTTAACTATAAAACTACTTCATACTGCAGACAACACCAACAAATATGAATCAATTCTGCAAGATATCACTACCCAATATAAAAAAAGATTTCATAAAAGTTTACAAAATTTTTCTTCAACTATAGAACCTTTACTTATCTTAGTTATTTCACTTATTGTGCTTTGGTTGATATTGGCGATAATGTTACCGATTTGGGATTTGGGGAGTGTTATAAACTAGAAGAAGTAGTTTTATAC
>JBASAI010000225.1:0-4213 GCA_049650525.1 Arcobacteraceae bacterium | reverse complement strand
GTCCAAAGTTTCGCTCCATCTAAAACTTCTTTTGCTTCTTTTGGTGCTACCAAGGTACCTATTACAAATACTAAAATGAGAATAGCACTTAAAATAAATACTGGATTATGAATATCCAGACCAAATTTTTGGAGATTATCTTGACCTACTCTATAGCGAGGTTTTTTTTCATTCATTCATATCCTTTTAGAAGTAATTACTACTTTAAAAAGAAACTCAAAAATAGCAATAACCTGTATATTGAGTCTAAGATAACATAATCATCTTTATAGAGACTTTATGTGAATTTTATATGGTATTTGAATGAATGAGTAAATTGAAATAGAGAAAAAAAGACAAGCTATTAAAAGCTTGCCCATTCATCATCGTTTGTATTGGATGTAATTGTTTCTAATTTTCCTGATTTAGAAGGTTTTGAGGAAGGTGTTGTATTTTTTTTAACAACAGGTTTAGATATCTCTTTTTTTACTGTTTCATGTTTATCCATCACTTTTGCTTGTACCGTATTTTTTCCGATAAACTCTTTTTCATCTGCATCACTTACTACTAGTTTTGCTATTTTATCTGTATCAAGTGCTACATCATGTGTTTGTGAAGCAATCATAGCATTTTGCTGTGTTTGTTGATCTAGAGAGTTAACAGCATCATTGATTTGTTCTATTCCTTGAAGCTGTTCTTTTGATGCCATCTCAACATCTCTTACAATCTCACCTGTTTTAGCAATATTAGCATTTAATGAACTATATCCATTGATCATCTCATCTGCTATTTTTTTACCATTACTTGCTTTATCAGTTGCATTTTGAACAAGAGCTTTGATCTCATTTGCTGCTTCTGCTGATCTACTTGCTAAGTTTCTCACTTCTTGTGCAACAACGGCGAAACCTTTTCCAGCTTCTCCTGCTGTTGCTGCTTCTACTGCTGCATTTAAAGAAAGAATATTTGTTTGAAAGGCAATCTGATCGATAATAGTAATAGCATCACTAATCGCCGACACTTCAATATCTATCTCATTCATAGCTTTTGTTGTTTCATTTGCTAATGATTCACCTTTTGAAGCTTCTTCTGTTACAGATGCAGCAATTTTTGACATCTCTATAATATTATTTGTATTGTTAGAGATATTACTTGTAATCTCTTCAAGAGCTGCTGCAGTTTCTTCTAATGCTGCTGCTGCTTCATTTGAATTTTGGTTTAAGATATCAACATTTGCTAGTAAAATATCTGAGCTATTATCAAGTGTTAGTCCATTTGCTTTATTTTCAAGTAACATCGTTGTGATAGCTTCACCTAAAGTATTTACTCCATTTGCAAGTTTCAGAAGATGTTCTTTTACTCCATTTGTTTTTACTCTATTCATATAGTTGCTATTTGAATATTGTTCGAGTACATCAAGTACATTATCAATATTAAGCTCAATATTCACTGCCATTTGATTTAACAATCTTGTGAGTTCTTGGAGTGCTGGATTTGTACTTTGTGTATCTACTCTTTGACAAAGATCACCTTGCTCAAACTCACTTAAAACAACAATTGTATCTTCGATAACTTGTCTATCTTCTTCAATTGCTTTTTGTGCTTTTACTATATTTTCATTGACTACTTTTGCCATCTGTCCAAACTCATCTGTTGTTGAATCATCAAGTCTACTTACCTCTTTTGTTTCTCTATTTAAGTATTGGAAGAATTGGTTTAGACCGTGATTGAAATCTTTTAAAGAGTTTATAACAATTGAAGAAATAAGAATAGAAATTATTATAAATATTATAATTACTAAGATGGAGATTATAACTAATGCATTAACAAGTTCACTTTGAGCATCTTCTTTTAAAACAATAGCACTGTGATTAATTTCATCAATCTTTTCTTCTAAGTTTGCTCCAATTTCTAATAAAGAATTCATCAAACTTTTCATTTCTCTTGTATTCTCTTCAGTTGAGTTTTCTCTTTTTAATTGTGATAAGCGATCAAAATTTTGTATATAATTTTGAGAAAGTGATAATATTTCATCACAAATATCTCTATTTGCTTGTAGCCCTAATTTTGGTTTTAGACTTCTTACTTCTTTATTTAAAAATGCAAAATCTTCATTTACCTTGTTGATGGTTTCTATGTTTGGTGTATTTAAATATTGGTAAACTGAAATTCTTCCTTTTAACATGTGTTGGATAAATTCTTCAGTTTGTATTGCTGAGGCAACTCTAGAGTTTACTAAATTATTATAGTAGTTAAACACCCCTCCTAAAGTAACCATAACCAATACTATAAGTATCGGGAAAGTCAATAATTTATTTTTTGTTGATAAGTTTTTGAACATATATAATCTCCTCGTGTATATTAATCTAATTAATTATATCCAAAGATTATTTCTTAAAAATTTCCTTTTAATTTATATCCAACATTGTATATTGACTCAAAAAGATTACATGACAATTTTGTTTTTAATTTCGAGAACATTATTCGTAGTTTATTTGGGTTGTATCCATTTATATCATCTTCCCAAACATAGTTCAAAATATCTTCATTTGAAAATATTGTGTAAACATTGCTGCAAAATAGTTCGATAAGTAATCGTTCTTTTTTTGTTAGCTTAACCTCTTCGTCATCTTTTGTGTATAAAAGTTTGAATTTATTGCTCCATTGAAAACCTCCATATAAAAAAAGCATCTCTTTGGCTTCTCCTTTTTTTTTGAGTTTTACGATGACAGATTCAAGTATAGTTTCTAACTCAAAAGTTTTAAGAGGTTTGATTAGATATTTACACAATTTTAATTCAACAGCACTCAAAAGTTTTTCAGTGTCTGAATATGCTGTCAGCATAATAAGAATGATATCCTCATCTAATTCGCGTATTTCTTGTGCTACTTTGAGTCCATTTATTTTAGGAATATTGATATCCAAAATAGCAATATCTGGCTTGTAAATATAATACTTTTCCAGTGCTTCTTTTCCATTACTAGCTTCATAAACATTTTTAAAATATAATCGTAAAAATCTCACATATTGTTCTTTGAGGATAAGATCATCTTCGACATATAAAATAGAAAAATCATTTGATATCAAAACACTCTATCCTTATTGTAAATTTTACACCATTGTCTACATTTGCTACTTTTATTTTTCCATGAAAGTTTTTTTCTATAATCTCTTTTACAATATATAGACCAAGTCCACTTTGCGTAGCTTGCTTTTTTGTAGAAAAATACAGATCAAATATTTTAGTAATAGTATTTTGTGGTATTCCTCCCCCATTATCAGATATTTCAATAAATACAAAATTCTTCTCATCGTAAGTAGAGATGCTGATTTGAGGATCACTTATATTATTTACATTAAAAATATTCATTGAGTTTGAAATCATCGAAAGTACCGTTTGCTGAAAAAGTGTGATATAACCATTGAGATACTTTTTACTTTGAAAATCTAACTGTAAATTGATATGATGTAACGATGGATTTAAAATACTAATACAGTGATCAATAGAATCATTAACTAAAAATACTTTTTCTTTACTTTCTTGGATGAAAAAATGACTAAAATCATCAATAGTTTGAGAAAGATACTGTGTCGTATTTTCAATATCACCGATATTTTTTTTCAAAACCTTTTCGTCAAGTAAGCCCTCTTTATGTTCTAAATACATATTGAGTGTTATTGCATTTATTTGCGACAAAGGTTGTCTCCATTGATGAGATATCATATTTAATAACTCACCAATAACTGTCATTTTTGACTGTTGATATATGATCTCATTTTTTTGTCTATTTTCATTTTCTTTTTGTGCTATTTCTTCTTTGTAGTTTCTAAATATTTTTTCTATTCTTTTTGATAATAATAAAAGTAAAATAATTAAACCCACTGTAATACAAACAGTTACAATAATAAACTTAAATAAATAACTTTGATGTTCTTTTTTTAACTCGACAACTTTTTGATCAATTCTACTTTGTATATCACTTGGGTGAAAACCATATCCTATAGCCCAGCCAAAAGGAACATAATGTTTAATATATGAAATTTTTTTACTCTGTGAAGTATGCGTTCCTTCAATGCCAAAATATGAAATATATCCTTCACCTTCAGTCTCTAAAATCTTTTTTACAATATCTTCACCATTTTTATCTTGAAGATTTATTTGATTTCTCCACAATAAACTCTCTTTGATATTTATTAGAAAATCACCATTTTTATCAACAATAAATATATATCCATT
>JBASAI010000224.1:0-2731 GCA_049650525.1 Arcobacteraceae bacterium | reverse complement strand
CAAATGCAGTTGCCGAACCAAAGAAAAAAGCCCCATCGATTTTGATCACTCGTACTTTTTTTGCTACTAAATCGACATTAAATTTTGACTTTTTATTTGTTTTATCAACCAAAGTAATTTTTGTAGCTTGAGTGATTCTATACACTATAAGCATAGAAGCTAGTAAAATACCAACACCAACGGCTGTAATCAAGTCGACAAATACAGTGATAAAAAACACCACTAGCATCACACTAAGATCTTGTTTTGGACTTGATTTCCATATTTTTATAAATCTATAGTCAAGTATATCGATACCAACTTTTACTAAGATTCCTGCTAAAATTGGCATAGGAATTTGTGATGCAAGGGGTGCTAAAAATACAACTATAAGTAGTAAAACGAAAGCATGTGTCATTCCTGATATTTTATGTGTTCCACCACTTTTTACATTGAGCACAGTTCTCATAGTCGCACCAGCTCCTGGAATCGCACCCACAAGAGAACACAATGAATTTCCAATACCTTGACCAATAAGCTCTTTGTTTGGCTTATGTTTTGTGCCGGTGATAGAGTCTGCTACAACAGATGTCAAAAGTGTGTCAATAGCACCCAAAATAGCAAGTGTAAATGCTAAGGTAACAACAATTGTATAAGTATCGAGATTAAATGTAGGGATCGTTAGCGCAGGTAAACCAGAAGGAATAACACCGATAGTGACAACATCAAAATTCATAAAAACACTTAAAGGGGTCAAAACAGCAAGTGCAATTAAAGGCGATGGAATAAATTTTGTGATGATATGGGGAGTAAGAAACATAATCAACATCGTGAAAGTTGCAATAATAAATGCATCATAGTTTATATTTTGTAAAGTTGATATCAATGAAGCCAAGATATGGATCACAGAAGCATCACTTGGAAGTCCTAAATATGGATTGACCTGAAGTATGATAATAATCACACCAATACCACTCATAAAACCAGAAATAACAGGATAGGGGATATACTGCACAAATTTTCCAATTTTGAGTAATCCAAAGGCTATCTGAAAGATTCCAGTGAGTAATACCACCGCCATAATAAGACCTATGTCACCATTAAGAGTAATAACAGCAGATGCCATAACAACAGTCATGGGTCCAGTTGGACCTGAAATCTGTGTATCAGTTCCTCCGAATAAAGAAGCAAAAAAACCTAAAATAATCGCACCATAAATACCAGCAGCAGCACCCAAACCACTCGCAACTCCAAAAGCAAGTCCTAATGGCAGTGCAATAATAGCAGCAGTAAGACCACCGAAAAGATTTTTTTGTAAGTTCATCGTAGCTCCTTTATAAAAATAAAATACTATACAATGACTTAAATAATAGCATTAATAAATTGTATTACACTAGGAGTAAAAATAGACCTAAACACAGAATAAATACTAAACTTACATATTCAAAAAACTTCATAAGAAGTGTATTTGATGAGGAAAATTTTCGTATTTTGACACTTATAATTGCAGTAATAAAAATGATCAAACTCATCCCAATACTCATAAATATGGCACTTAAAAAGCCTACGAAGTAGATCCCCAAACTCATAGTAAAGAGAAAAATAGTAACAGTTCCAGGACATGGAACAATACCAGCCGCAAGTATCACTCCAAGGTCAGTAGCTGTAGTCTTGCACGAATTACATCCACAGCTTAAAGTTTTTTGATGTGTTACTTTTGGTATCAACATATTTGATTGCTGATCATAAACACTAAAAACAAATTTTTGTTCTTTTTGTTTCATCTTCTTAAATATTAAATACAATGCAATAAGTATGATAACACCAGCACTTACTTTTGTGGTGATCTGTTCTACATTTACTAAAGTAGAATTAAAAATAAAACCAACTGAATAAAAAACAACTAAAGTCAAAACAAATGCACTAAATGTATGTACAATCCCTATGAGACTTGCTATACTTAATGCTTTTAAATAAGATTTGTCTTGACTGATAAAATAGCTCGCTACTAAGCTCTTCCCATGTCCTGGTCCAATAGCATGTAAAATACCATATA
Organism: Arcobacteraceae bacterium; assembly: GCA_049650525.1. GTDB lineage: Bacteria > Campylobacterota > Campylobacteria > Campylobacterales > Arcobacteraceae > JAIOSF01. The sequence continues at coordinate 696 of JBASAI010000224.1, read as the reverse complement.
AAAAAGAAAAAAGTAAAAGCCAAAAATAGGCAAAAATATTGTTTGTTTCTTTGATATCTTTGAGTAAAACTTCTAAATCTTTTTTGAGTTGTGTGAGATTTTCACTCAATATCTCAATATAACTTTTTGTTATTTCTTCTTGCGTTTGTATTGTTGAGTTCTCATTTTCTAAAAGAGAATCTGCTTTTGGGGCAGTGAGGAGATTTTGGGCATTAAATTTTATTTTTGCATGAGTATTTTCTTTTGATACTGTAAATCTATTTTTATAATCATGAAGAATAACATTTTGAAGTATGAAATTAAAGTTAAAATTTTGATCACTAAAGCCTAGATACAAGGAGTGACGATTGTCCAAAACAAATGGGAAATCAAATTTATATCGATATATTATTATATTTCCAAAAAACTCAAACTCTGTTGTTATAGGGGTGATCTCTTCAATAAATTGAGGCTTTGTGAGTTTATTGATATGTTTGTATTCTATATCCGTAAGATAATGAAGTTTGTTGATATACTCAACTAAACTCTCCTCGATGAGAAGTTGTTCCTCTTTATCAAATATATTATCTTCATTGGTATCATATTGATGTAGTGTACTTGTAAACTCTTCCTCAAATTCCCATGTGATATCAAATGAAGTATGATCTTTGTGATATGTTATATTAGATGAAACATAAACGGTAGGGACCTGCAAAG
>JBASAI010000223.1:0-2602 GCA_049650525.1 Arcobacteraceae bacterium | reverse complement strand
ATATAGTAGATAGCTTTTTGATCAGTATCAGCTCTATCTTTATATGCTGCTAATGATGTCATTTTTTCAGTATCATTTGTAGATTTGTATCGTACAAGCTCTAAGATTGCATCTTTATTTACATGATCTTGATACACACCCTCTTTTAAAGGTCTGTTGTATTGCTCTGTAAATAGTTTGAATTTTTCTTCATCTTTAGCTAGTTTTTTGATCTCACTTAAAACTTTTTTTACAGAAGATTGTTTGATATTTGCCATCACTTTGTTTTTTTGTAAGATCTCTCTTGAAACATTTAGTGGTAGATCTTGACTATCGATGATACCTCTTACAAATCGTAAATATGTAGGTAAAAGCTCTTTTTCATCATCTGTGATAAATACTTTCTTAACATACAGTTTTACACCTGGTTGAAAATCAACTCTATACATATCCATAGGAGCAATAGCTGGGATATAGAACAGTGTAGTATATTCACTTACACCCTCTGCTCTTGTGTGTACATACGCCATAGGATCAGATGAATCATGAGAAATAGTTTTGTAAAACTCATTATAATCTTCCTCTTTTAGTTGTGATTTTGATTGTGCCCAAAGTGCAGTTGCTTCATTTGCTTGCTCTCTTTTGTTTTCAATAGATTTAGCTGCCTCTTTCCCTGCTTTTTTATCTTCGTCACTTAACTCTTCTGTCACTTCTTCATCATAGATCAAAAAGATTGGATATGCGATATGATTTGAGTATTTTTTAACGATTGTTTCGATTCTAGGTTTAGAAACAAATTCGCTGATCTCTTCCTCTTTTAGTTTGATATAGATAACAGTTCCGTGTTCATCTTTTACACAAGGAGCCAAATCAAAGCTACCTGAACCATCACTTGACCATTTGTATCCTTGCTCTTCACCAGCTTTTTTAGAGATAACATCAACTCTATCAGCTACCATAAATACAGAGTAAAACCCTACACCAAATTGACCGATAAGATTACTATCTTTTTTCGCATCACCTGTAAGGTTTTCCATAAATGATTTTGTACCAGATTTTGCAATAGTACCAATAGAAGCGATAAGATCTTCCTCATTCATCCCCAATCCATTATCAACGATAGTTAAAGAGTTATCTTCAACATCTATTTTTATATTAATTTGTGGAGTTGATTCGATCCCTTTTAGTTTTTCATCTGTAAGTTTTAAATACTCAAGTTTATCAATAGCATCACTCGCATTTGATACTAACTCTCGTATAAAAATCTCTTTGTTTGAGTATAGTGAGTGAGTCATTAGTTGTAGTAGTTGCCCTACTTCTGTTTGAAATTCATGTTTAGCCATATAAATATTTCCTTTATTGTGTAATTTATTAAATTTTAGGGTGAAATTTTAACATAAGTTTATAAAAGAAAGCTAAAGTTTTATAAATAATTAGCACTTTTATTGATTGAGTGCTAAGTTAGTATTTATAATTATCTTTTTTACATTATATACAATTTATAGCACTTTCGATATAATCCGTGAAAATATACAAATAGAGGAATAATAAAATGTTAGAAACTCAAGCAGAATTTAAAACAAAAGTTACAGATATACAATCACAAAGCTGGTACAAAAACCCAATCGGATTTGGAATCGCACGAATAGATAGAGGTCAATTAAACAAAGACAAAGTACTTCAAGCGACATATCCAGTAGTAAACTGGAATGAAAATTTTGGAAGTGCAGCTGTATTTATGGATGCATTTAATGAAGCTGGTGTTACTATTGATACTACAAAAAGTGAAGTTGTGCTCGATCTCACAGATGATTTTGTTGCAAACTGTATCAAAAGTTTTAATCCTTTTATCGAAGAAGCAGAAGGTGATGCACATAAAAATGTACAACTTATTTTAAGTCTTTCTGCACTTCCTAGAGAATTAGGTCTTACACCTGAAGATTTTAAAGTGGTATTTGTATTTGAAGATGCAAATGCTTTAAGTGTAGAAACTGCATATTTAAAACTAAATGCACTTTCAACTGGAAAAGCACCATTAAGAAGTCTTAACTTAAATGGTATTTTTGGATTATTACACAATGTAGCATGGGAAGGAAACAACCCTATTGAGTTAGATTGGTTACGAGCAAATGAGCTTACTTTAAAACTTACAGGTAAATATCCAAACATCGATGCAGTTGATAAATTTCCAAGATTTTTACAACATGTAATCCCTGCGGATAATACTCGTATCTTAGATACTGCAAAAGTAAGATTTGGTGCACAATTAGCAGCTGGAACTACAGTTATGCCAGGTGCTGCTTACATCAACTTCAATGCAGGTACTATTGGTGCGGTTATGGTTGAAGGAAGAATTTCTTCTTCTGCTATCGTTGGAGCTGGTTCTGATGTAGGTGGAGGTGCGAGTATCCTTGGAGTACTTTCTGGTACTGATGGTGTTCCTGTTTCTATTGGAGAAAATACACTTCTCGGTGCTAACTCTTGTACAGGAACTGCTATTGGTGATTCTTGTATCTTAGATGCTGGAGTAACAATCTTACCTGGAACAAAAATCACTTTATCAGAAAAAGCAGTTGCTGCTATAAAAGAGATTAATCCTACAAAAGAGATATCTGTACTTATG
>JBASAI010000222.1:0-3137 GCA_049650525.1 Arcobacteraceae bacterium | reverse complement strand
ATCTAATATTTTATAAATTGGTTTTAAGCCAAATTCATCAATGTAAATCTCATGACTTTTAATAGTCTGTTCTAATACATTTTTTACTTCATTTGAGATATCTTTATTAACAATAGTATCATAAAGAATATGATGTGTAATATAGCTTTCTATCTTGAAAGAATATTGATATTGCCATTGTAAAAATTTTAATATTATATGTTCTAATTCTTTATATAACTCTATTTGTTCTCTAATTGTAAAATACAACTTTTGAGAGATAATTGATATGAACATTCTTATATCATATTGCTTCTTTTCTGCTATTACTTCTACTATTTTATTTAAAATATCTAGATTGCCTAAAGAAAACTTTTTAAATATAGAATTTATATATATTCGTAGTTCATCACTTGTAATATCTGTAGTTATACTATCAATATTAATATCTAGTATATTTTTGTTAAAACTAAACTCTTTAAATATATTCATTGTATTAATATCATGTAGTTCACATATATGGTTTTCACAAATATCTACTATAAGGGTAGATTCCTGATTATACCAGTGTTCTAAAATTTCCATCAAAATATTTTTACTATTCCAGCCACTCATATCTAAAATATTACAAAAATCTATAAAATCTGACGAATTATCATATTTTTTAGCAAGGCTTTCTATAACTTGTTTATCTTTTTCAGATAGATTAATATTTTTTTTGTCGTGTATATTATCAAATATCCAGTCTTTTACTTTATTTTGTTCTTTAGGTAAATTCTTTTTAAACTCTTGAAAATCATAAATAATAAAATCAGCACCTTTTATTTGTTGATACAGCGTATATTCATCACTTCTTTGTATTACCTCAAGTAATGATAAAGCTTCTTCTCTACTGTTATGAAAATTCAGTGTATTTATAGCTATACTTTCAAGCTTTGAGTATATATTGAAATGATTATCCTGCACAATATCGATACATTTAATTAGAGCTTCTTGTCTAATATTTTCATAAAAAATTTGAGTTTCAGAGGGTAAAGAGTCTAATCTATAGCCTCCAATATTTCTTACTGATTCTAATGCATAACTAGAAATATTTAAATTTTTATTTGTAAGCATTTTAAATAAAATATGTTTTGCTTTGTCAATAATTTCTAGTACTTCTTGATGATTTAAATTTAAAGCTTGCTGTCCCCAAGTAATACTAACTCCATCACTTCTAGTGTCATCAAAAGTAGCACTTAATAAACTATCAATTACTTTACTTAATAGTTGTGTTTTTCTATCTATTATTTTAGTTTCATCTATCCACTTTTCAACAATTTCAAGTGATTCAATAATCACATTAAAATTTATTGTATTTAAAGGAGAAACTAATTTTTCAAAGATACTTTCAAGAGTTTGATTATCATAATACGGTTTTGGTAGATTTAAAACTATATCCGATGTTAAGTATTTAATTATGTGTTCTATTGTTAAGCTTTCTGTAGGAACATTATTTTTCAATGCAGAAATTAGTTTTGAAATAATTGGTTCTATACTCTCTAAATTAATTGCATTATTATCAGAATTGTAAGTATTTGTATCCATAGATACTGTTGTAACAAATTCTTGTATTCCACTTTTTGGAATATTATTTGTTTCTTTAGGGACTAAGCTTTTTGTGGCTTTCTGTAAATATATAAAACTTTCAAGAGGAGCAAAATAAACAATTTTATTTATTAATGCTAAATGTTGATTTGTATATTCACTGTTTGTAATCCACTTCTTTATTATATTTTTTATAAAATCTTGTAATGAGTTACTTTTGTTGTATACAAGGGCATAACTTAGATTAGTAAAAACTGTATTTGAAAAGTTTTGTAAATTATCTTCTACTATCTTTTCAAAATCATCTTTGTTAGTATCTACAAATTCAGCTAAATAAAGATCACCCGTTATATCAGGATTAAAACGATATTTTGATGCCAGTTCACGAAGTATTTTTTTCTCTACTAATTTATTGATTATATTTTTATAATCATCAGATATATTCTTTTTTGATATTGGAGTAAGTAAAGATAACTCAAATAATAAGTCTTTAATCTCTTTGTCACTTAGATTAAAGTCTGTTAATACAACTTTAGTATCTTCTACTATTTTTTTTGAAAATTCCTGAATACTTTTTATATCTCCTTGGATAGCTTGTGTAATAAGATAAGGGTTATTATTAAAAGTATATGCTAACTTTTTTACTTCTACTTCTTTTAATTGTGGTAAGAAATTTTCTATTAAAGACCAAACTTCTTTTTCTTCCCAAATTATTTCTAACTCTTGATTATCTATATGACTAAACTTTTTATAGAAAGTTTTAATGGCTTCTTTTGAAGCTGTTCTATACGATAAAACTAGTTTAGTATTAGGGTTTTGAATAATGTATGCCAATAAATTCAATAAAGTATTTTGTTCTAAATATCTATCAATATCATCATAAATCAAAAGATATTTTTTTGAAGGATCTAGCTTTTTTAAATCCTCTTCAATGTTAATTTGTTTAGTAAAAATCAAAGGTATATATTCAGTTTCAACATTACCAAAATATCTTAATAAGTGAGACTTTCCATTACCCCCTACTGCAAATACTTCTAGTATCTTATTTTGAGAACCAATAAAACTTATAAACTCAGACTCATATTGTTCAAACTTTTCATTTGTGCTATTTTCTAAATGAGGTTCAGCTAGTTCAAAATATGAATCTATATTAAATTTAAAAGAGATATTATCTAATCGTTGGTAGATAGTATTATATAGTATTTGACATTTTGTAGGATCTGATTGAATAATCCCTATAATATCATCAAGTCCTATAAAATTACTTTCATTTAGATTTTCTTCTTCTAAAAATGGTGCCCAACTTTTTGTTTTTATATTTGGTTTATTGTTGATGTATAAAAAACAAATTTTATACTCTTCGTAATCTTCTAATTGTCTAAAAAATGATATTGAATTTTTTAAACTATTACTAGTATCATCTGTTATTTGATGATATTTCAAGTCTTTTAATTTTTCAATAGTTTCACGAGCTTTTTTTAGAGTTGTTGTTGAAGTAACTTGAACAACTCTTTTTCTATTTTCATCTACTAAATCTATAGAGGGGAAATTGTCATGTAGTATGTCATTTG
>JBASAI010000221.1:0-16504 GCA_049650525.1 Arcobacteraceae bacterium | reverse complement strand
CTATATAATAGTACTAAGTATTAAGAGTTATCTTAATTTTTACTACTTACTATTAAAAATCAAAAAAAGCAAGGTATTATCTTGAATAAATATATATCATATTATAAAAAAGCAAAAGATGAGTTAGGGAAAGTGATTTTTCCTATAAAAGAACAAATTAGAAGTGCTTACATTTCTGTTTTTGTTGTAGTGACAGTTATATCACTATTTTTAGCGCTTATTGATGCAATTATGTCAGTAAGTTTATCATCAATAATGAATTAGGAATAAAAATGGCACATAACTGGTATTCAATACAAACACACTCTGGAAGTGAATTAACAATTAAAAATCAACTTGAAAAACTTTCAAAAGATTTAAATGATGGTAGAATAGAACAAGTTCTTGTTCCAACTGAAGATCTTATAGAGATTAAAAAAGGGAAAAAGATAATTGTTGAAAAACCTATATATTCAGCATATGTATTTGCTAAGATTGATTTAAATACTGAATTATGGCATGCAATACAATCGATGCCAAAAGTTGGTAGATTTATTGGTGAATCAAAAAAACCTTCACCACTTTCAGAAAAAGACATCAATCAAATTTTAGAAAAAGTAAATAAAAGAGCTGCTCCTAAACCAAAAGTTTCATTTGAAGAAGGTGAAACTTTACGAATTACAGACGGATCTTTTTCTAACTTTAATGGTATTGTTGAATCATTTGATTTAAATTCTGGACTATTAAAACTAAATGTTTTAATTTTTGGAAGAAACACTCCTGTCGAAATATCTTATACAAGCGTAGAGCGAGTTCAATAACTTAATATACAATGTGCTAAGTATTAAGATGAAATGAGATTCATTTTAACACTTAGCATAGTATGTTAAAAAGTTAAATTCAATTTTAATTTAACACCAACACAAAAAGGAAAAAAAATGGCAAAAAAAATAACTGGAATATTGAAGCTTCAAATACCTGCAGGAGCTGCAAACCCATCACCACCTGTTGGACCTGCTTTAGGTCAAAGAGGTATCAATATCATGGAATTCTGTAAAGCATTCAATGAAAAAACAAAGCAAAATGCAGGATTTAAAATCCCTGTTGAAATTTCTATCTATGCAGATAAAAGTTTTACATTTGTAACAAAACAACCACCAATGAGTGAATTGATTTTGAAAACTGCTGGTATTAAAAAAGGATCAGATAATCCTTTACATAATAAAGTAGCAAAACTTACAAAAGAACAAGTAATGGAAATCGTTAACAAAAAAATAGCTGATTTAAATACAAATGATGTTGATACAGCTGCTAAAATTGTTGCTGGATCTTGTAGAAGTTTAGGTGTTGAAGTAGAATAGTCTATTTTAACTATATAAAATATAGCCAATATAAAGTAAAACAATGTTTTACTTTAAAATACCACAAGGCTTTATAAAGTGGTAGCAAAAATTTAAATTGCGGAGAATTAATTATGAGTAAAAGATATAAATCTTTAGTAGAAAAAGTAGAAATAGGTAAAGCGTATGCTTTAGCAGAAGCAGTGGCATTAGTAAAAGAATTAAAATCAACTAAGTTTGATGAGACAGTTGATATTGCAATCAATTTAAATGTAGATCCAAGACATGCTGATCAAATGATTAGAGGTGCGGTTGTACTTCCAAATGGTACTGGTAAAACTGTAAGAGTTGCAGTTTTTGCTAAAGGTACTAAAATGGATGAAGCAAAAGCAGCTGGTGCTGATATTGTTGGTAACGATGATTTAGTAGAAGCTATCCAATCTGGAAACATTGATTTTGATGTACTTATTGCTACACCAGATACAATGGGATTAGTTGGTAAAATTGGTAGAATACTTGGGCCAAAAGGGTTAATGCCAAACCCTAAGACAGGAACAGTAACTATGGATGTAACTAAAGCTGTTACAGACTCTAAAGGTGGGAAAGTAACTTATAGAGTTGATAAAAAAGGGAATATTCATGCTGGTATCGGAAAAGTATCTTTTTCAACTGAAGCATTAATTGAAAATATTAGTACAGTTATGTCTGCAATCAATAAAGCAAAACCATCAACTGCTAAAGGAAGATATGTAACAAAAGCTACAATATCTTTAACAATGTCTCCATCTGTTCTCGTTGATAGTTCAGAGATGATGGATATTAAATAAAAATTTCTTTTAAAAGAAATTTATCTTAAAAACTAAAGACAGCGGGTTAGATTCATTTCTTGTAAAACCCGCCGAAGTTCTATTGTTTTGGAAAGGAGGAAAAATATATGACTAAAATACAAAAAAATGAAATAATTGAAGCTTTAACAGCTCAATTTAAAACTTCTGAAGCTATTGTTGTTGCTGATTATAGAGGTACATCTCATAAAGATTTAGAATCTTTAAGAGTTGCTGCTGATGAAATTGGTGCAAAAGTTCAAGTTGCAAAAAATTCTCTTGTTGCTATTGCACTTAAAAATGCAGGGCACGAAGCTTTAGAGCTTAAAGGTACAAGTATTTTTATCTGGTCTGATGATCAAATTTCTGCTTGTAAAATAGCTGATAAATTTGCTACTGCAAACAAAGAAACTTTTGTAATCAAATCTGGTGTGATTGAAGGTAAAGCTAGTGATGCTGCTACTGTTAATCAATTCGCTAAATTACCAGGTAGAGAAGAATTACTTGGTATGCTTGCATCTGTATGGATGGGACCTGTTAGAAACTTTACTGTTGGTCTTGACGCGCTTAGAATTAAAAAAGAAGAGGAAGCTGCTTAATCGCACTTTCGAGAGTTGTAGTTATCTACGATAAATTATAATTTATGAATATACATAAAAGGAAATAAAATGGCAATCTCTAAAGAAGATGTATTAGAATATATTTCAGGATTAAGCGTATTAGAGCTTTCTGAATTAGTTAAAGAATTTGAAGAAAAATTTGGTGTATCTGCTACACCTGTTGCAGTAGCTGGTGCTGCTGGTGGTGCTGCTGAAGCTGCTGATGAGAAAACAGAATTTGATGTTATCTTAAAAGATGCTGGTGCTAAAAAAATTAATGTTATTAAAGCTGTAAGAGCACTTACAGGTTTAGGATTAAAAGAAGCAAAAGCTATGGCTGAAGAAGCTGGAGCTGTTGTTAAAGCTGGTATCTCTAAAGAAGATGCAGAAGCTGCAAAAACAGAATTAGAAGCTGCTGGAGCTGTTGTAGAAGTTAAATAATTAACTCTTTACAAAACACTCACAAATGCAATTAATGCTCTGTAGTAATACAGAGCATTAGTCATTTAAAGTGAATTTGCATTTTAATCTATGTCTGCTATTTGCTCAGATATAGGTTAGAATGTTAATTTAATAGTTTATTTAAACTTTTAAAAGAAAATTACAAGAAAGGCTCATATGTTAAATTCATTATACTCTGGAAATAGATTAAGAGTCGATTTCGGAAAAAATCCACAAAAAATCGACATACCAAATTTACTACAGTTACAAGAAAGTAGTTACGACAATTTCCTAATGGTAGGAAAAGAAGACAGATCAACTGCAGGAATAGAAAAAGTATTTAAAGCATCTTTTCCAATTCATGATTCGCAAAATAGATTTACATTGGAATATATAAATAGTGAAGTTGGAAAACCAAAATATACAGTTTCTGAATCTATGGTAAGAGGTCTAACTTTTTCTATCCCTTTACGAATTAACATAAGATTGACGCTATGGGATTTAGACGAAAAAACTGGTGAAAAAATCGGCGTAAAAGATATTAAAGAGCAGTCATTATATATCAGAGAAATTCCATTAATGACAGATAGAATTTCATTTGTTGTAAATGGTGTTGAAAGAGTTGTTGTAAATCAACTTCACAGATCTCCAGGTGTTATTTTTAAAGAAGAAGAAGCAGCAACTGTAGCAAATAAACTAATCTACACTGGTCAAATTATTCCAGATCGTGGTTCTTGGTTATATTTTGAATATGATGCAAAAGATATTTTATATGTGAGAATTAACAAAAGAAGAAAAGTACCTGTTACTATTATGTTACGAGCTTTAGATTATTCTAAAGAAGAGATCATTAAACTTTTTTATCCAATTGTTAATATTCAAGTAAAAAACAATAAATTTTTAACAGAATTTAGAGCAGAAGATTTTACTGGTAAAGTGGAATTTGATTTAATTGATGATAAAGGAAACTTAATCATTGCAGCAGGAAAAAGACTTACAACAAGAAAAGCAAATGCACTGGCTGAAGGTGGCTTGAAGTTTGTTGAATATCCTGTAGAACTATTGATGGAAAGACATACTTCTTCAACAATATTTGATCCTGATTCGGGAGAAGTATTATTTGATGCTTTAACAAATTTAGATGATTTAAAATTGAAAAAACTTTTAGATTTAGGTTTTGAATCTTTTGATATAGCAAATGATTTAGCTGATGGGATTGATGATTCTATTATCAATGCATTTAAAGCGGATGCTGAATCTATCAAATTATTAAAACAAACAGAGCAAATAGAAGATGAGAATGATCTCTGTGCGATTAGAATTTATAAAGTAATGAGACCAGGTGAACCAGTTACAAAAGAAGCTGCTAGAGACTTTATCAAAAAATTATTTTTCGATCCAGAAAGATATGATTTAACTAAAGTTGGTCGTATGAAGATGAATCATAAATTAGGTGTAAATGTACCTGAATATGTGACAGTTTTAACTCATGAAGATATTATCAAAACTGTTAAATACTTAATTAAAGTAAAAGCAGGTCATGGTCATGTTGATGATAGAGATCACTTAGGAAACAGAAGAATTAGATCTATTGGGGAGCTTCTTTCAAATGAGCTTCATGCTGGTTTAATCAAGATGCAAAAAGCTATTAGAGATAAGATGACTACATTAAGTGGTACACTTGAAGACTTAATGCCACATGATTTAATTAACTCTAAAATGATTACATCAACAATTACAGAGTTCTTTACTTCTGGACAACTTTCACAATTTATGGACCAAACAAATCCATTATCTGAAGTTACTCATAAAAGAAGACTTTCTGCACTTGGTGAAGGTGGGTTAGTTAAAGAAAGAGCTGGATTTGAAGTAAGAGATGTTCACCCAACACATTATGGTAGAATTTGTCCAGTTGAAACTCCAGAGGGCCAAAATATTGGACTTATCAATACTCTTTCAACATTTGCAAAAGTAAATGCTTTAGGATTTATTGAAACACCTTACAAAAAAGTTGTTGATGGTTTAGTAACTGATGAGATAGAATATTTTACTGCAACTCAAGAAGAGGGTAAAGTAATTGCTCCAGGATCAACAAAATTAACTAAAGATGGAAAAATAGCTGAAGTTCTAATTGAAGGTAGACTCGATGGTGAAATTTTGCTTATTGAATCTGCTAAAGTAGAATTGATTGATATCTCATCTGCTATGGTTATGGGTGTTGCTGCATCATTGATTCCATTTTTAGAGCATGATGATGCCAACAGAGCCTTGATGGGATCAAATATGATGAGACAAGCGGTTCCATTATTGAAACCAAATGCTCCTTTTGTTGGAACTGGTTTAGAAAAAACAGTTGCCAGAGATTCTTGGGCAAGTATCAAAGCTACTAGAGCTGGTACAGTTGAAAAAGCTGATTCTAAAAATATTTTTATCAAAGGTGAAGATGAAAATGGTGCATTTATTGATCATTATTTATTAAGTAAAAATGCTAGAACAAATAATAATACAACTTTTGGACAAAGAGCAAGTGTTCAAACTGGTCAATTTATTGCAAAAGGACAAGTTATTGCTGATGGTCCATCAATGGATAATGGTGAGCTTGCAATTGGTGTGAATGCAACTGTTGCCTTTATGCCTTGGAATGGATATAACTATGAAGATGCGATTGTACTTTCTCAAAAATTGATTAAAGATGATGCGTTTACATCTGTTCATATTTATGAAAAAGAGGTGGAAGCTAGAGAGCTTAAACATGGAAATGAAGAGATCACAAAAGATTTACCAGGTATAAAATCTGAAAATATTGATCATCTTGACGAATCTGGTATTGTAAAAATTGGTACATATTTAAAACCAGGTATGATTATGGTTGGTAAAGTGACACCAAAAGGTGAGATTAAACCAACTCCAGAAGAAAGACTTTTACGAGCTATTTTTGGTGAAAAAGCTGGACATGTTATTAATAAATCATTATATTGTGCTGCTTCAATTGAAGGTGTTGTTGTTGATGTTAAAGTATTCACTAAAAAAGGATATGAAAAAGATGAAAGAGCAGTTGCTACAATAGAAGCTGAAAAATCATCTCTAGATGTAGAACATCATGATAAATTGATGATGCTTGATCGTGAAGAAAATCTTAAAATTAATGATATTATTTCAAAATCTGAATTAGAACAAGATGTTGAGATAGCTGATAAACTTTTTAAAAAAGGTGACAAGTTAACTATTGAAGATATTGAAAATGTAAATAGATTTGCAATGAAAAAAGTTATTTCTTCTTTTGGAAAAGATGTTGCAAAAGCATATAATGATGTAAAAGATTACTTTATTAAAGAAAAAGCAGTTTTAAGAGAAAATCATGAAGAAAAACTAACTATTTTAGAACATGATGATATTTTACCAAATGGTGTAATTAAACAAGTTAAAGTTTATATTGCAACAAAAAGAAAGATTAAAGTTGGTGATAAAATGGCTGGTCGACATGGTAATAAAGGTATTGTTTCAAATATCGTGCCAGAAGTTGATATGCCATACTTAGAAAACGGATCAACAGTTGACATCATTTTAAATCCACTTGGGGTTCCATCACGAATGAACATTGGACAGATTTTGGAAGTTCACTTGGGGTATGCAGGTAAGAAACTAGGTGAAGAGATTCAAGCAATGTTTGATAGTAAAAAAGAAACATTCTTAAAAGACCTAAGAGCAAAAATGATCGAGATTGCAGATATTTCAAAATTGATGAATGCTAAAGAACTATTAACAAATATGAGTGATGAAGATTTAATCATTTATGGTAGAGACTGGGCAAAAGGTGTTCGTTTTGCTACGCCTGTATTTGATGGTGCAAAACAAACTGAATTTGACAAATTATTTTCATTAGCAAAAATGGACTTAGATGGTAAAGTGGTACTTCATGATGGTATGACAGGTCAAAAAATGGCAGAGCGTGTTAATGTTGGTGTAATGTATATGCTTAAACTTCATCACCTTGTTGATGAAAAAGTGCATGCAAGATCAACTGGACCTTACTCACTAGTAACACAACAACCAGTTGGTGGTAAAGCACTATTTGGTGGACAAAGATTTGGAGAAATGGAAGTTTGGGCTCTTGAAGCGTATGGTGCAACAGCCGTACTAAAAGAGATGCTTACAACAAAATCTGATGATGTTGAAGGTAGAACAAGAGCATATAAAGCGATTGCAAATGGAGAGAATGTACCAAAATCTGGTGTTCCAGAAACATTCTTTGTATTAACAAAAGAACTTCAAGCCTTAGGTCTTGATGTAGAAATTTTTGAAGAGGTAGATGCAGATGAGCAATAATGAAACAGTGTTAAAACCAATAGAGATACTAGAGTTAGAAAAACCAACAGATTTTTCAGCCTTTCAATTAAAAATTGCAAGTCCTGAAAAAATATTATCATGGTCGTCTGGTGAAGTGAAAAAACCAGAAACAATTAACTATAGAACACTTAAACCAGAACGAGATGGTTTATTTTGTGCTAAAATTTTTGGACCTATAAAAGATTATGAATGTATTTGTGGTAAATATAAAAAAATGAGATACAAAGGTATTGTTTGTGAAAAATGTGGTGTTGAAGTAACATCATCAAAAGTAAGACGACATAGAATGGGTCATATTGATCTTGTAGCTCCTGTTGCTCATATCTGGATGGTAAGTTCTCTTCCATCTAGAATTGGTACTCTTTTAGGTGTAAAACTTAAAGATTTAGAAAGAGTTCTTTATTATGAAGCATACATTGTAAGTAATCCTGGTGAAGCATTTTATGATTCTGAAAGTACTAAAGCAGTACAAAAATTTGATATTTTAAATGAAGAACAATATAGAAATATTGAAGAAAATTATGAACATACTGGTTTTACTGCTAATATGGGGGGACAAATTGTTTCTGATTTATTAAAAGGTTTAGATTTAGTTGAACTATTACATTCATTAAAAGATGCAATGGGTGCTACAAAATCTGAAGCTAAAAAGAAAACTTTAGTAAAAAGATTAAAAGTAGTTGAAAACTTTATCAATTCAGGAAATAGACCTGAATGGATGATGTTAAAAGTTCTACCAGTTCTTCCACCAGATTTAAGACCTCTTGTTGCACTTGATGGTGGTAAATTTGCTGTTTCTGATGTAAATGATTTATATAGACGTGTTATTAACAGAAATAATAGACTAAAAAGATTAACAGAACTTGATGCTCCTGAAATTATTATTAGAAATGAGATGAGAATGCTTCAAGAAGCAGTCGATGCTTTATTTGATAATGCTAAAACAGCAAATGCAGTTAAAGGTGCAAATAAAAGACCTTTAAAATCATTATCTGAAATTATTAAAGGGAAACAAGGTCGATTTAGACAAAATCTACTTGGTAAAAGAGTTGACTTTTCTGGACGATCTGTAATTGTTGTTGGACCTAAATTAAATATGGACCAATGTGGTATTCCTAAAAAAATGGCTTTAGAACTATTTAAACCACATTTAATGGCAAAACTTGAAGAAAGAGGATATTCTACTACTTTAAAATCTGCAAAAAGATTAATTGAAGCAGAAACAAATGAAGTTTGGGAATGTTTAGCTGAAATTGTTGAAGATTATCCTGTTTTATTAAACAGAGCTCCAACACTTCATAAGCTTTCAATTCAAGCGTTTAATCCAGTTTTAATTGACGGAAAAGCTATTCAATTACATCCATTAGTGTGTTCTGCATTTAATGCCGATTTTGATGGGGATCAAATGGCTGTGCATGTTCCGTTATCTCAAGAAGCAATTGCAGAAGCAAAAGTTCTTATGATGAGTTCTATGAATATTCTTTTACCAGCTTCAGGGAGAGCAATTGCAGTTCCTTCGCAAGATATGATTTTAGGTATTTACTATGTAACTTTAGAAAAAAATGGTGTAAAAGGTGAACATAAATTATATGCGAATCTAAATGAAGTTTTGATGGCTTTAGAGTTAGGAAAAGTTGATATTCATGCTAAAATTAGAACAGTTGTAGATGGTCAAATGATCACTACTACAGCTGGTAGATTAATCATTCATGATATTTTGCCTGATTTTGTACCTATTAGTTACTGGAATAAAATTTTAAAGAAAAAAGACATTAGTATTTTAGTTGATTATATTTATAAGCATGGTGGATATAAAGTAACTCCAAAATTTTTAGATAATTTAAAAAATCTTGGGTTTAAATATGCAACTGCAGCGGGTGTTTCTATCTCAATTGATGATATTAGAATTCCAGAATCAAAAGGTGGACTAGTAACTATCTCTAAAAAAGAAGTTATTGAAGTGCAAAAACAATTTAATCAAGGGTTATTAACAGAGCAAGAAAGATACAATAAAATTATTGATATCTGGACAGTACTGAATAATAAACTTGGATCTGAAATGATGGATTTAGTTCAAGCTGATAAAGATGGATTCAACTCTATTTATATGATGGCTGACTCAGGTGCGAGAGGGTCTTCTGCTCAGATTAGACAGCTTGCTGGTATGAGGGGTCTTATGGCGAAACCTGATGGTTCTATTATTGAAACACCAATTATCTCTAACTTCCGTGAGGGTCTAAATGTACTTGAGTACTTTATCTCTACTCACGGTGCGAGAAAAGGGTTAGCGGATACTGCACTTAAAACTGCGAATGCTGGTTATTTAACAAGAAAACTTGTTGATGTATCACAAAATGTTAGAATTGATTTAGAAGATTGTGGAACACACGAAGGTATTGAAATTACAGATATCGTTGATGGTAATGAACTTGTAGAATCTCTTGAAGAGAGAATCACAGGAAGAGTTATTGCAGCTGATATTGTTGATCCTATTTCAAATGAGATTTTATTTCAAGAGGGAACTTTAATCACTGAAGAAGATGCAAAAATAGTTCACGAAGCAGGTGTTAAATCTGTTGTTATTAGAACACCATTAACTTGTAAAGCAGAAAATACTTTATGTGCTAAATGTTATGGACTAAATCTCGGTGAACAAAGAAAAGCAAATCCAGGTGAAGCTGTTGGTGTACTTGCTGCACAATCAATTGGTGAGCCAGGAACACAGTTAACACTAAGAACATTCCATGTTGGTGGAACTGCTAGTGCAACACAAGCTGAAAAAGAGTTAAAAGCAACAAAAGAAGGTTTTGTAAGATATTACAACATCAAAACGTATGAAAACAAAAAAGGTGAGCAAATTATTGCAAACCGAAGAAATGCAGGTATCTTACTTGTTGAACCAAAAATTAATGCTCCTTTTAGAGGAACATTTAAAATGGAAACAACTCACGAAGAGGTTATTGTTTCTGTAGCAAATGATAGTGAAACTAAAAAATACTATTTTAGAAAACATGATATTGCAAAACCAAACGAGCTTGCTGGTGTGTCTGGTAAAATTGAAGGAAAACTTTATATTCCATATAATGATGGTGAAATAGTAGAAGAGTTTGATTCTATTGTGGAAGTTATCAAAGATGGATGGAATGTTCCTTCACGAATCCCTTATGCATCTACATTAAAAGTACAAGATGGAGCACCTGTAACAAAAATTATTACAGCGAATGCAACAGGTGTAGTGAAATATTACAAACTTAAAGGTGATTATCTTGAAAGAGTAAAAGATGTTAAAGCAGATGATGTAATTACTCAAAAAGGGTTATTTGCTGTTGTTGTTGATGCAGAAGATAGAGAAGCAGCAAGACACTATATTTCAAGAGAATCTATAGTTGTATTAGATGATGATAGTAAAGTTGACATTACTTCAGTTGTTGCTAAACCACAAACAGAATCTCAAATTGTAATTGCAGAATGGGATCCATATGCAAATCCAACTATTGCTCAAGAAGAGGGTGAAGTTGTATTTGAAGATATTATTTCTGGTATTACTGTGAGTGAAGCGTATGATGAACTAACGGGTACATCAAAATTGGTTGTAAATGAATATATTCCTGCTAATTATAAGCCTTCTATTGTTATTAAACGAGATGGTGAAGTCGTTGCTAGTTATTTATTGGAGCCTAAAACATCATTATTTGTTGTAGAAGGTGATAAGATTGAGGTTGCTGATATTATTGGTAAAACTCCAAAAGCTGTTTCTAAATCATCAGATATTACAGGGGGTCTTCCACGTGTATCTGAATTGTTTGAAGCGAGACGACCTAAAAATATTGCTGTACTTGCGACATTTGATGGTGTTGTTAGTTTTGGTAAGCCTTTAAGAAATAAACAAAGATTAATCATTTCTGATAATGCAGGAAACAAAGATGAATTTTTAATTCATAAAGATAGAGCAATTCAAGTAAGAGAAGGTGAATTTGTACATGCCGGTGAAAAACTAACGGATGGACAAATTGCTTCACATGATATTTTAAAAATTCTTGGAGCAAAAGCGTTAAATGAATTTATTGTATCTGAAGTTCAAGGTGTATACCGAGGACAAGGGGTTAATATTGCTGATAAACATATTGAAGTTATTTTATCTCAAATGTTACGACAAGTAAATATTGTTGATGCTGGAAATACAAAGTTTGTAATGGGCGATATGATCTCGAAAAGAAGATTTTTAGCTGAAAATAAAAGAATTGTTGGTATGGGTGGAGAACCAGCTATTGCTGAACCTGTTTTACTAGGGATTACAAGAGCTGCTGTTACTTCTGATAGTATTATCTCTTCTGCATCTTTCCAAGAAACTACAAAAGTTTTAACTGAAGCTGCTATTAGTGCAAAAATGGATCTACTTACAGATCTTAAAGAAAATGTTGTTATTGGTAGAACAATTCCTGTAGGAACTGGATTACATAGAAATAAAAAAGTTATATTCTCAACGAATGTGCAATAAATGATAAAGTAGAGACTTTCTCTACTTTATTTTCTCATACTTAGTGATTAAGGTACAGCTACTTTTTCTAAAACTTTTTGAATAATATCATCAGCTGTTATATCTTGTACAAGTGCTTCATAACTCAAAATAATTCTATGTCGTAAAACATCTTTTATACAAAGTGTAATATCAAGTGGACTTACATAATCATTTCCTCTTAAATAAGCACGAGCTTTTACTGCTTTAAACATATCAATAGTTGCTCTAGGACTTGCTCCAAATTCTATAAAATCTTGAATATCATCAAGTTCATAATTTTTTGGTTCTCTGGTTGCAAAAATTAGATTAACAATATACTCTTCAAGTTCTTTATCAATATGTACATTTTTTACTTCTTCTTTTATCTGCTCTATATCATTTTTATTAAGGATTTTATTTATTGTTTCAAATGTAGAAAAAGCAGCTTTAGATGCAATTTCATATTCTTCATCTTTTGTATTATAACCTACAACTATTTTAAACATAAATCTATCGAGTTGTGCTTCAGGTAAATTGTATGCACCTTCTTGTTCTACTGGATTTTGTGTGGCTAGTACCAAAAAAGGACTATCGATTTTGTATGTAGTTTCTCCTAAAGTTACTTGCTTCTCTTGCATCACTTCAAGAAGTGCTGACTGTACTTTTGCTGGAGCTCGATTGATCTCATCTGCAAGTAAAAGGTTTGTAAATATTGGACCTTTTTTAATTTTAAAATCACCACTTTTCATATCATAGATTTGTGCACCTATAATATCAGAAGGCAATAAATCAGGGGTAAATTGAACTCTTTTAAAATCTAAGTCTAATGATTTTGCAATTGCATTTATAGTAGTTGTTTTTGCAAGTCCTGGAACACCCTCTAATAGTATATGTCCATTTGTAAATAGACCTATGAGTAAGGCATCGATCATATTAGTTTGACCAATTACTTGTTTGGAAATTTCTTTTTTTAGGGTATTGAGTTTGTTTTTCATATAATTTCTTTTTTTAATTTTATATATTATATTGAAAAAAAAGTTTATTTTTAATAATACTAATTGAATTGATTTTTGTGTAAGTTTTGATTTATAATTGATTATTTCTTGTGAGTTAATTTTTCAGTGCTTTTTCTCTAATTTTTTTGCCCTGGAGTGACCCTTTTTTTGCGATTTTAATTACAATTAGTGGTAAAATACAGTTATTGTACATTGTATAATCTTAAATTAATCTAAATTATAGATAAAAGTCATAAAATATGGTATAATTACAATAATTTAGTATATTTAATAAAAAAAGAGAGATAATGACATTTGTAGAGTTTAAAAAATTATTATTAGATGCGGATATAAGTTTACCAAAATTTAGTAAGCTAATAAAGGTGAATGAAAAAAATCTTCAATCATATAAAAAAAAAGAAGAAGTACCAAATGCTATAGCTGTAGTAGCGAAGTGTTTTGCGCATCTAAATGCAGAAGGTGTTGATTTTCGTACCATTATAGAAACGCTTGATCTTCAAGCCAAAACAAAAGAAGGTGCAGGTTTTTCTTCTAAATCTAAAAAGAATAAAGATAGTTTGTAAACTAGAATTCAATTTAAACTTAGAGTAGATTTAAAAAAATTATGATATAATTTCTGTAATCTATTCAAAATATATCAAAAAAGGCAACATAACTATATGGAAGAAACACAACAAGCAGATAAAAATATTTCTGAAACTGCAACTCCTACTAAAAAACCCACAAAGAAAACACCAAATCCAAATAACAAAAAATCACGAACACATGTCCCTGTCCAAGGACTTACTATTGATCAATTACGAGCAAAAAATACTTTAGAGCTTATTGATGCCGGTAAAGAAGTAAATATTGAAAATCCACAAGAGCTGCAAAGACAAGATTTAATTTTTGCTATACTCGAAGCACAAACAGTTGCCGGAGGATATGTTTTATTTACAGGAATTTTAGATATTAAAGAAGCAGGTTTTGGTTTTTTACGACCATTTGATGGAAAATTTAGTGATTCATATAGTGATAGTTATGTAAGTGCTACTCAAATTAAAAGATTTGCATTACGAAGTGGCGATATTGTTTCAGGACAAGTGAGACCTCCATCTAAAGAGAGTGAAAAGTATTATGCACTTCTCAAAATAGAAGCGATCAATTATCTGCCGGTTAATGAATCAAAAAATAGACCACTTTTTGATAACCTTACACCTCTTTATTCAACAGATAAATTTACATTTGAATATGATCCTGATAGATTAACAGGAAGAGTAATAGATATGTTTGCACCTATGGGAAAAGGACAAAGAGGGCTTATCGTAGCACAACCAAAATCAGGTAAAACAGAATTATTAAAAGAGATAGCACATGGAATTAGTAGAAATCATCCAGAAGCTACACTTATGGTATTGTTGATTGATGAACGACCTGAAGAAGTAACTGATATGCAAAGAAGTGTAAATGGTGAAGTGTATAGTTCTACATTTGATTTACCTGCTCAAAATCATATAAAAGTTGCAGAGATGGTTATAAATAAAGCAAAAAGAGAAGTAGAAATGGGTAAAGATGTTGTTATTTTACTTGATTCTATCACGAGACTTGCTCGTGCTTATAATACTACAACACCTAGTTCTGGAAAAGTACTTTCAGGTGGTGTTGATGCAAATGCTTTACATAAACCTAAAAGATTTTTTGGAGCTGCTCGAAATATAGAAGAGGGTGGAAGTTTAACTATTATTGCTACTACACTTGTAGAAACTGGTTCAAAAATGGATGAAGTGATTTTTGAAGAGTTTAAGGGTACTGGAAATAGTGAAGTTGTACTTAGTAGAAAAGCAGCTGAGCGAAGAGTATATCCAGCTGTAGATGTCGTAAAATCAGGTACTAGAAAAGAGGAACTTCTTTTGCACCCCGATGAGTTACAAAAGATTTGGATACTTAGAAACGCAATGGCAGAAATGGATGAAGTTGAATCTTTAAAATTTCTATACAAAAAAATGAAAGAAACGAAGTCAAATGCTGAATTTTTGATTTCTATGAATGGATAAAAGATGAAATTTAATAACTTATCGCACGAAGAAAAACTAGAAACTCAAAAAGAAGTTTTGAAATGTATGGAAATAGTTGGTGGAAGAAACCATTTTTTAGGAATGATTGAAGATATTAAAGAATCATCACAGCACCCACTATTAAATAAAACAGGGAAGTTACACTATTCAAATGGAACAATAAGTTGGCAAAAGCAGATATTTAAAGAAAAAGTATTTGCTTTAAAGAATATGTTTATTCAACATAATGGCGATAATATTCTCGATATTTCAAATGAAAAACTTCAAAAAGAGATTGAAAATTGTTTAAAAACTATGAGTAAAATAGAATTTACAATTGAAGCAAAAGATGGTCAAACATTTAGTTTTGTCCCTTTTAAAAAGATTAGTGATACAAATGTCGAAACAACTCCATTATTTCAAATTATCTTTTTTGATAGTTTAAATAATACAAAAAGAATAATTGATTATAAATAAAAAGTAGGAATAGTATGAGAGCTGGGGTTTTTGATAGTGGAATTGGTGGTTTAACTGTTGTAAAGTCTCTACTTGAACATAAGGTATTTGATGAAATTATATATTTTGGTGATACCGCGCGTGTACCATATGGTGTAAAAGATAAAAATACAATAGTACGATATTCATTAGAAGCTTTAGAATTTTTTAAAAATTTTGATATTGATATTCTGATTGTTGCTTGCAATAGTGTAAGTGCTTATGCGCTAAATGAGATGCGAAATAATACTAGTATTCCAGTTGTTGGAGTGATCGAATCAGGTGCAATCGCACTAGAAAATCAAGTAAAAGATAAAAATGCAAATATTTTAGTTATAGGTACGAAAGCTACTATAAATTCAAAAAAATATGAAGATGAATTACTCTCTAGAGAATACAAAAATATTCATTCTATTTCTACTGGACTCTTTGTTCCAATTGTAGAAGAAGATATTTTTGAAGGTGAAATTTTACAGTCAACAATGGCTCACTATTTTAAAGACCTTCAAAATATAGATGCTATTATATTAGGTTGCACTCATTTCCCTCTCATTGAAGATCAAATATCGCAATATTTAAATAACGCTCTGACCATTCATAGTGGTAATGCAATAGTAGATTTTTTAAAAGAAAATTATGCGTGTAATAGCCAAGTTAAAAAAACAAGTATTAAATTTTTTGCATCTGAAAATCCAGATGGTTTGAAAAATACTGCAAAAAAATGGTTAAAGGATCTTATCTAATGGAAAATAACAGCTCAAAAGCACGGCAAGTACTTGCTTTAAAATATAGACCAAAAAGATTTGAAGATCTTATCGGACAAGATTCGATCTCTACAACACTTTCTTTAGCGTTAGATACCAATAGATTATCACACGCGTATTTATTAAGTGGATTACGAGGAAGTGGAAAAACAGCAACTGCAAGACTTA
>JBASAI010000220.1:0-2578 GCA_049650525.1 Arcobacteraceae bacterium | reverse complement strand
GTTATGCTCATTTTCCAATAGTTTTGGAGTATGGATAGCCGCATCAAAAACAACTTTTTCTTTTTTTTCTACATCATCATATTTTATCAAATCTGCTGCCATTTGTGTGTCGAGCTTCCCACCAACTTCAACTCTTTGCATAGCAATAACCCCATCAAAAGCATCTCGACAGTAAAAAATATCTCCACTGTAAATAGGACGACAAAAGTCATCAACAAAGGCTTTTGTTAAAGCTGCCCCACCTATAAGAATAGGGATATCAAGCTTTTGCTTTTCTAGCTCTTCCATATTGGCTTTCATCTCATTTGTAGATTTTACGAGCAATCCACTCATTCCTATTGCACTTGCATTGTGTTCTTTTGCTGTTTGGATAAAATCATCAATTGAAACTTTTATCCCTATATTGATCACTTTAAAACCATTGTTACTCAAAATAATATCTACAAGGTTTTTACCAACATCATGAACATCACCTTTTACAGTCCCTAAAACTAAAATGGTTTCTGATTCTTTCTCTACTTTTGGTAAAAATGGATTAAGTTGATCGACTGTTGCTTTCATAGTTTCTGCACTTTGAAGTACAAATGGTAACTGCATAGTTCCATCACCAAACAAAATACCGATCTCTTTCATTCCGTCAATTAACCATTCATTTACTATAAGTTCAGGAGGTACAGTTTCTTTGAGCTTCAAAGCCAAAGGAATAAGTCTCTCTTTATCTCCATCTTTTAAAAGCTGAATCACTTTTTCATAGTCTGTGAGCTTTTCATACTCTTCATCACTTTGCTGTTCAACCGCTTCAATATCGGAAAAATGATCGATAAAAGTAAAAAGTGGATCACCATCTTCGTGGTTATTAAAAAGTAGATCTTCACACGCCTTGAGATCCTCTTTACTCATCTTACTAATAGGTACAAGATGTTTTACATTTACAATAGCAGAAGTCAAACCAGCTTCGATACAATGGTGTAAAAATACACTATTTAAGTATACTCTTGCATGTGTATTTAAACCAAATGAGATATTTGAAAGTCCAAGAGTCGTTCCCACTTCTGGATGCATGATCTGGAACTCTCGTATCGCTTCTATTGTTTCTACAGCAGCTGTTCTGTACTCATCATCTCCACTTCCCACAGTAAATACAAGCATGTCAAACACTAGATCAGCAGGATTGAGTTTATGTACTGTTACTGCTCTTTGATAAATTCGTTCTGCGATTTCTACTTTTTTGGCAGTTGTTTTTGCCATCGCAACTTCATCGATCACAAGACATACTAGACTAGTACCGAATTTTTTTGCCATTTGACAGATCTCATCAAATCTTTCGATTCCATCTTCAAGGTTCACCGAGTTTAAAATAGGTTTTCCACCTATAAGTTTCAGGGCTTGTACTAAAGCAGGGATCTGTGTAGAATCAGGCATAAGAGGAAGTGAGATTTTTTGTGCATATAAAGAAGCTACTTCTTCCATATCTTTGGTCTCATCACGACCAGCAAACCCAACACTCACATCGATGATATGAGCACCAGATCGTACTTGTTGTTGACCAACAGTTAAAGTACCTTCAAAATCTTCAGCTTTGAGTAACTCTCGAAATGCTTTTGATCCTGTTGCATTACTTCGTTCACCTATTAAAAGTGGTGATGGATTTTGTTTTAGTTCTACACTACTAAATAATGATGCTAAAGAAGTAGGGTGATCTCCTGTAGGTTTTTTGGGTACTATTGATTGTACTGCATTTGCAAGTGCTTTGATATGTTCAGGTGTTGTTCCACAGCATCCCCCTAAAAAACTCACCCCGTCAAATTCTAAAAACTGTTTTTGTATATCACTAAACTCTTGCGCTTGCATAGGATAAAAACTACATCCACCTCTATTTTCAGGAAGTCCTGCATTTGCATGAATAGATAAAAGTTTATCTGAAAACTCACTTAAAACTTTTAAGTGTTTTTTTACTTGCTCTGGTCCTGTTCCACAGTTAAATCCCAAAGATAAAAGATTAAAAGGTTCTAAAATAGTAGCAATAGTTTGAGCATCTGTTCCTATAAGCATAGTTCCAGATAACTCAATAGTTGCACTTACCATAATAGGGATTTGTGGAGCTGTATCTTGCAAGGCATGAATTGCTGCTTTTATCTGAAGTGGATCTTGACATGTTTCGAGTAAAAATACATCAACTCCCCCATCAACAAGACCTTTAGCTGTTACACTATATCCATCATACATCGTATCATAATCGATATGTTTCAAGCTAGGAAGTTTTGTACCTGGTCCAATAGAACCCAAAACAAATCGTGGTTTCTCTTGTGTAGCATATTTATCACAAACATCTTTTACAAGCTGAGCCCCTTTTTGGGCGAGTTCATAACTTCGTTCACCCATATCATACTCATCAAGTACCCATGGCATTGCACCAAAAGTATTTGTTTTGATCATATCAGCACCAGCAGCGGCATAGGCATCATGAATGGTGGTCAAAACTTCTGGAGCTGTTGCATTTAAAAGTTCATTACAACCCTCTTGATCTATCCCTTTATCATCTAGCCAAGCTTCTTGATTTATCTCAGCATTTTGAAGC
>JBASAI010000219.1:0-1820 GCA_049650525.1 Arcobacteraceae bacterium | reverse complement strand
ATCTGGCTCTTATAGTGATATTTATCTATATCTATACCATCAATTACAAAGCACCCTATAACTACGAGACACTATTTGCTCTTTTAGTAGGTATACCATTACTTTTGAAACTACCGAGCAAACTTTTTGTTTTAGACAAATCTTTAGGTTCTTTATCCTATGCCGTTTTCTTAGTGCATTTTCCTGTTTTGTGGTTGGTACAGCTTGTGGGATATAGTCAAAAAGATATAGGACTTATTTTATTTATTACCTTTTTTGTTTCAGTGATATTTATCTTTATAGAAAACTTTTTTTTAACGACGATAAAAAAGTGAAAAATATTGTTATGATTACATTGATTGAAACCCATAAACAGTAAAAATAAAGCAAAAATTAAGATAAACTCCTGTAAAATAACCAAAGTTTCGCCTAGGAACGCATGCTGTAATCTAGTCTTAGATCACTAGCGTGTCTACAGAGTAAAATAAAAACAGTTTTTAAGCAGTTTTTAAATTCTCTAAAATTAACTGAACAGACATCTAGCTAGACTAGATATCCTAGGAATGAACTTAATTAAGGAGAAAAAATGACAAAAACACAAATATCAGAACTATATGTTTCTATATTCAACAGAGCTTCAGAGAAATCAGGAAGTGAAAACTGGCTAAACTCAGGATATAATACTGATGCTACTGCTATGGCTAACGCAATGTTAGACACAGATGCTGCTAAAGAATACTTTGGTGCATCTTTAGACTCAGATGCTGCTTTCGTAGAACATATCTATGCAAACACTTTAAACAAAGCTGGAGCTGATGTAGATGCAGCTGGTAAAGCTGGATGGGTAGAGTTTTTAGAAACTGGTTCATCAAGAGGTGAAATGGTAACTTTATTAATCGAAGCTGTTAAAGAGTACGAAGTAGGTGGTTCTAAATATGATGACGCTGATCAAGCTACAAAAGACGCTGCACAACAATTTGCAAACAGAGTAGAAGTATCTGACTATACAGCTGAAACTCTAGATACTATTGCAGTTGAAGATATTGATTCTACATTATCATTTGATGGTGCTTTAGATGTTACTGCTGATGATGCAACTGTTGCTGCTGCTGAAGCTAAAGTTGCTGCAGCTGCAAATCCAGAAGTAGAAGGTTCAACATACGAATTAACTGCAGGTACTGATAAAGGTGCTGATTTTACAGGTACAGATGATAACGATACTTTTGATGCTTCATTAGTACAAACAGAATTTACAGGTGCAGTTGCAAACTCACTTTCAACAGCTGACAAATTAGATGGTGGAGCTGGTACAGATACACTTAACGCTGAGTTAGTTAGACAATTTTCTTTTAACGGTGATGTTAGTGAAGTTTCACCAACAACTAAAGATATTGAAATTGTAGAATTTAATGCTCAAGATACTACTTCAATTGTTAACAATGCTGTAGTACAAAACACTATTACAGTTGATGCTGAAAAAATGATTGGTGTTGATTCTATTGGATCATACTACTCTGATGGTGATTTAGTTATCGAAAATGTAAATACATTAACTAATTCAGGTGAGATGTCAGATGCTAGAAATACAGAAGCATTAACAATTACTATGGATCATACAGATAACATGAACTCTGATGGTGATGCTTCAGATTTAACAGTATACTTTGATGAAGATTACTTATTAGCTGGTAAAACAACAAGTACTTCTCAAGCCAACTACTGGTTATTAGATCAAGATGCTACTGATTATGATACTATGCCTTTAGAAAACATTGAGAGAAGTGGTGTTACATTAACTATTGATGGTGTTGCATATACAATTGAAATGGATGCTGATACAG
>JBASAI010000218.1:0-8379 GCA_049650525.1 Arcobacteraceae bacterium | reverse complement strand
TGTGATGATGTGATTGAATCTACCATTTATGATAGCTACTTTTTCATCACCTTTTAATCGTAATTGACCTTCAATTATATTCATTTTTTCTCCATTTATTGTGTATTGTTATTTAATATATTGCGATTATATCTAAAATTTTATTAATAGTTTAAAACATCCTGTATCTTAAAAATATCATCTACTGTTTTATATAGATCATCTATTTTGAGCATATTTGGACCATCACTTAAAGCAACACTTGGATCAAAATGTGTCTCAAAGAAAAATCCATCCACACCAACAGCAGCTGCAGCTTTTGCTAAGCTTGGAACTATGGCACTATTTCCACCAGTTGTTTCACCTGTACTTGGTACTTGTGCTGAGTGTGTTGCATCAAAAATCACAGGAGCGAACTCTCTCATAGCGATAAGGTTTTTCATATCAACGATAAGTGAACCATATCCAAAAACATTTCCTCTCTCACACAGCCACACACCATTTTTTTTGCTTGTTTTATAGTTTACTTCATCTATGCCTCTTGTTGCTAAAACTTTTGCAACGGGATGTTTCATACTATTTGCCGCTAGAAACTGTCCTTTTTTGATGTTTACTACAGCATCTGTTTTACCAGCAGCGACAAGAAGATCTGTTTGTCTACATAAAAATGCAGGAATTTGTACTACATCGCATACTTCTGCTACTGGAGCTACTTGGTATGATTCGTGTACATCTGTTACAAGTTTGAATCCAAATGTATCTTTTACCTCTTGCAAAATTTTTAAACCCTCATCGAGTCCTGGACCTCGAAAACTGTCTAAACTTGTACGATTTGCTTTGTCAAAACTAGCTTTAAAATGAAAATCTATTCTTGGATTTTCATTGAGTGCGGCTAATTGTTCTGCTATTTTCATAACGGTGTCTCTGTTTTCTATAACACATGGTCCTGTAAGTAATATCATATTGTTCCTTTTGTATTAAAATTTAGAATTTTTGTAAAGTATTTTTTCTCTTCACCTGTGATAATATAGTGAAATTCATAAATATTGTTGGCTATATAGTCAAAATCTTTTTTTGCATTTTTGTCAGAAGCAAAGAGTATTTTGTCGTTTATCTCTACTTGAAAGTTTATACCTGGTAAGATTAAATTTTCATTATCTCTTACTACTAACAGTGGGAAAAGATTATTTTTACTATTTCTATCTCGTCTTGAAGCACTCAAATCTTCTATTGTTAAACTGTTTTTGTTGTTACTGAGGTATTTATATATCTCTATTGTTTCTTCATAGGAAAGTGTTACTTCAAAAGTAATAGGATTGACATCTATTGTTTTCATCAAAGTTGCTAGGAGTTGATTTCCCCAGTGTTCATTTTCATTTGAAATTAATTCTATCATTGTATCCGAAAGAGGATTTATGAGCGCATTTGTTGTTTTGTGTATGAGTATTTTATCTGGTAAAAATATATGATCGATTTTGGCATGAGAAAATACAGAAAAATCCAAAAGCTCATTTTCTCGTGCGATGATTATCGTATTTGGATTGAGTTTTTTGACTGTTGATACGATTGATAAATTTGTTGTATCATTGTCTGTAGCTATGATGATAAGGTTTGTATCCTCTATATTTGCTTTTTGTAAACACGATTTATCTTCTGCATTACCATGGATGATCTTTTTTACTTGATCTTCTTTTGCTTCGTTGATACTGTTTTCATCTTCTTCTATGATGGTTGGATATATTTGATTGTTTACAAACATCTCATTGACAGTTTTTCCAAACCCTCCATATCCACAGATGATGATTTTTTCATTTGGAATAGAAAAAGTTTTTGCATCAAGGGTTCCAATTTTATAGAGCCAATTTTTGAGCTTAAAGATACTTGGAGCCATGAGTGCCATCTGTATTTGGGATGAAATAATTGCAAATGGATTTTCAATGATATCAGCCCCAGCATCAAGTAGGTTTTCAGATTGACTTTTTGTTACTGATTTGACAGCTACACGGATATTTGGATTGAGTATTTTAGAAGCGAGTGTAACTCGAAGATTGAGAAGATTACTATCTAAGAGTGAAACTATACCTTTGCAGTGTAAAGATTGAACGCCTGCAAATTCGAGTGATTTTGTATTGTGTACATCTCTTACTAGTACTGGTACATGTGGAGTAAACCCTTCAAGCTGAAGATAATCTGCTCGTAATGGATCTTTTTCAATCACTACGATTCTCATATTTGCATTGAGCAGTTTTTTGATGATACTACTTGTAGTATCGTTGTATCCTAAAATAATGATAAAATCTTCTTTGATACTTTTGACCGACCTTTTAAATCGAGCCAATGCTATTTCACTTAAAAAAAGTTTATCTTGAGATAATCTGATGAGCGAACCAATACTATAAAACCACCCTAAAACAGTGATATAAATAGACATCGAAACCCAAATTTGCTGTGCATGTGTAAAGGGGTCTGGTAACTCACCAAAGCCAATAGTTGTAGCAGTATAAGAGATGAAATAAAATGCCTGAAAAATACTTAAGTGATATGCCTCTCCTACTGAATTAACTCCAGGAATAATCAATAAACCAGTGATCGCAATCGCATAAGTGATCACGATAACTGTAAAAGGAAGTCGCATCCTTTGTAAAATAATCCATAAGGAACTATTATTCAAGCTATTATCTTTTAGATTTTAGAGTATCACCAATATATAAAATAACTGATGTAATATTTGCTAACAATGCCCCACCACTGAGTGAGATAATAATACCAAAAATTTCAGGAGGAAGAGAATTTCCTTGTGCATAAATCGTCCAAAGCGTTGCAGCAGCAATAAGCTGAATGTCTGCAACTAAACTACTCGCAATGAGTACAGAACCCATTTGTGTTTTGTCTCCTAGTTTTAAAACAGTTGCTATAAGATTTACAATAATAGCTGCGAAAAGTTCGTATTTACTATGCATCGCGATATCTGCTGTATCACCATAAAAGAAACCAAAGTTGAGTGTCATCGCTAAGATGATAAAAAATCCAGCTATTACTTTATCTAAGTTCATATATTTTCTCCGTATATTTCTGTTTTGATTATATCAAATAATCGATTAAATACATAGGATGCTATTCATCACTACTTTCGTGATACTAAAATCCCACTAAGAACAATAAAAGTAATTCCTATAAATAAACTCACACTTGGAAAAACATCGCCTAAAAACATCCCAATAAATATTGAAAATAATATCGTGCTATAACTTATCGTTCCTACGATTCCACCTTGGGCTAATGAAAATGCTTTTGTCATATACCATTGTGATCCTGTCGCAAAGAGACCAAGTCCAACGATATGAAACCATGCCCAACCAGTAGGGATAATAAATGGAGCTATAACCCAGTCAAATGTGTCGGAAGTATAATATTGACCAATAATCATCAAAATAATAGGTCCAATAGTCCCCACAAGCATAAAAGACAATACAATCGAACGATTATCATAATATTTACGAAGCTCTCGTATGGAAGTGTATGCAAGTCCAGCTCCTACACCACTGAGTATTCCGAGCCAATCTGTTTTACTTAAACTCATAATATCAAAGCCAGTTACAAATAACACTCCAAAAAATCCTACAAATATCCCAATCCAAGCAATAGTTGAAAGTTTTTCTTTCAGTATGAAATAGGAAAAAATAGCAGTAAAAATAGGAGAGACTTTACTAAAAGTTTGTGCTTCTGCTAGTGGAATCGTTGCGATGTTATAAAAGTACATCAACAATGCAGCAAAACCAATAAATCCTCGTGCAAAAAGTAAAAGAGGTTTTCCTCCTGTTTGATTTAAGGGTGATTTGTAAATAGCAAATAAGATGATAATCACACCAGTAAGGTTTCGAAAAAATACAACTTCGATGGAACTTACATAAGTGCTAAGTTCTTTTGCAAATCCACCTGTAAAAGCGAACAAAAAAGAGGATAGGAGCATATATTTTATAGCAAGTTTTATATTGTCTTGTGGGGGGGTATTTATCATAATCGCGATTTTAATATAAGTTTAGTTAAAATCGCATTATTATAGAGGGAGAAAATGATTGAGATGATAGATATATTTGGATTTAAAGTAGATGCGTATATTGTAGCTATTTTAATATTTGTATTTTTTCAGCTGTTTAGAGTTGTGTTACGAAAAACTTTATTAAAAATAGTAAAAAAAACATCCAATAAATTTGATGATGATTTAGTAGATTCTATAGGAAAACCTGTTGATTTTCTATTTGTAATCATTGGTGCAAATTTTGCTATAGATATACTCATATTAAGTGAAAATGTATCTCTTTTTCTTGATCAACTTATACGCTCTGGTTTTATAGTAGTTCTTTTTTGGGCGATTTTAAATATTTTGACAACGCTAGCACAAAACATTCATAAAGTAACCAATAAATTTGGTGATAAAGTGAGTGTTGAGGTTGCTAATTTTGTTGTTAAGTCGATTCGTTTATTTATCATCATACTTGGATTTATCGCTTTCTTGCAAGAATGGGGTTTTAATGTAAGTGGATTTTTGGCTTCCATGGGTCTTATTGGTATGGCTTTTGCTTTAGCTGCAAAAGATACAGCCGCCAATCTTTTTGGTTCGCTTGTAATCTTTACAGATAAACCTTTTAAGGTGGGCGATTGGATTATGACACCAGAGGTTGAAGGAACAATAGAATCAATAGGAATACGAAGTACACGAGTAAGAACATTTGCTCAAGCATTAGTAACAGTTCCAAATGCTATTTTAGCAAATAGTGCTATTTTAAACTGGTCACGAATGGGAAAACGAAGAGTTAAAATGAATATTGGTGTTACTTATGATACCAAAGGGGAAACAGTAGAACAAATAGTCAAAGATATTAAAACAATGTTAGAAAATAATGAAAATATTCATCAAGATACAATTCATATATATTTTAGTGACTTTGCAGCAAGTAGTTTAAATATTTTTTGTTACTATTTTACAAAATCAACCAAATGGGGTGAATTTATGCGAGTAAGAGAAGAGACTTATTTGCAAATTATGAAGATAGTAGAAAAAAATGGAAGTGGCTTTGCATTTCCTACGCAAACTTTGCATATAGAACAGAACAATACAGTAGAATAAAAAGGTATAAAATGATAAAAATAGCTCTAATAGGACAACCAAATGTTGGTAAAAGTTCATTATTTAACAGACTTGCACGAAAAAGAATCGCGATTGTAAGTGATGTTTCAGGAACAACTAGAGATGTAAGAAGAAGAGAGATTGATATAGAAGGTAGAGAAGCTTTGATGCTTGATACTGGTGGTATTGGTCGCTCTAAAAATGAGATTATGGAAGATGGTAGTGAATTTAAAATTTTTACAAATGTAAAAAGAAAAGCTATCGAAACTGCAAAAGAAGCTGATATTGTTTTGTATATGGTAGATGGAAAAAATATTCCTGATGAAGATGATAGAAATCTATTTTATGAGCTTCAAGCTTTGGGAAAAAAACTTGCTTTAGTAGTAAATAAAATTGATAATGATAGAGAATTAGAAAGACTTTGGGATTTTTATGAGTTTGGGATCAATGATGATGAGATGTTTGGTATCTCAGTATCTCACAATAGAGGAACAAAAAAACTCTTTTCATGGATCTATGAGCAATTGCCAGCTAGTGCGGCAGAGCTTGCAGAAGAAAATGCAAAAACTATCTCTGATGAAGATATGGATCTTTTAGTAAATCCAATCGATACTTTTGAAGAGCCAGAAGAGATAGATCCAAATCATATCAAGGTAGCTATTATAGGGAAACCAAATGTTGGGAAAAGCTCTATTTTAAATGCTCTCATTGGAGAAGAAAGATCTGTAGTAAGTCCGATTGCAGGAACTACAATCGATCCTGTTGATGAGACTTATGAAGTTGGAGATAAAAAGATCACATTTATTGATACAGCAGGATTAAGACGAAGAGGAAAAATTCAAGGGATTGAAAAATTTGCTTTGATGAGAACAGAAGATATGCTTGCACAAGCCAATATCGCTTTACTTGTACTTGATGCAAGCCAGCCGATTAGTGATCAAGATGAAAAAATTTCAGGACTTGTCGATCAGTTTGGTTTGGGTGTGATTATCATCTTAAATAAATGGGATGAAAATATGGACACTTTTGCTAAGATTTCAGAAGAGATAAGAGGAAGATTTAAGTTTTTATATTATGCAACTATTGTGGCTGTTTCTGCTAAAACTGGAAGAAATATTAAAAAACTAGAAGAAAAACTTCTCTCTATTTATGACAATTATCATAGAAGAATATCTACATCAGATTTAAATAGAACAATTGAGTTAGCAATTAGAAGACATTCATTACCAAGTCCAAATGGAAATAGACTAAGAATATATTTTGCAACACAATTTGATGCAAATCCACCTACAATAGCTGTGATTATGAATAAACCTAAGATGCTCCATTTTTCTTACAAAAGATACTTGATCAACTTTATACGAGATAATCATGATTTTGAAGGGGTTCCTGTGCGAGTTGTTGCGCGTGGACGAGGTGAGCGAAGTGCAGAGCAAGATCAATTTGAAGCTACTTACCAAGAGTTTAATTTACCTGCAGATTTTATTTTATCGAAGTTTGAAGAAGAAGAGGGTGATTTTGAACCTAATAACGAAGAGTATTAATCTTCGTTATGTTTGATAGCTTCTTTAGAAGTTAGAAATAAAAAAGGGTGAAGATTTATCTTCACCCTTTTTTATAATTTTAGAGTTAACTCTAAAATTATTTACCAGCTTTAACAGCTTCTTTAAGTTTAGCACCAACTTTAAACTTAGCAACTGTTGATTCTGCAATTTGGATTTTAGCACCTGTAGATGGGTTTATACCTTCTCTAGCAGCTCTTTTTGAAGTACTGAATGTACCAAATCCAATAAATGCAACAGAAGCATTTTCATCACCTGAAGCTAATGTTTCAGTTATTGTTTCAAGTGTAGCTTCTATAGCAGCACCTGCATCTTTTTTTGTTAAACCAGCTTTATCTGCAACTGCAGCAATTAATTCACTTTTATTCATATCATATCTCCTGTTTTTATTGTTTGGGTAAATAATATCAAAAGAAACTTTAATTACTATTGAAAACAACAGCTATTTACTTATAAAATGATAAATTATGCTAAAATAGGGCTATGTTTACTTATAAATCACTCATAACACCTTTATTGTTCAGTTTCTTTATCTATTCTAGCTTTCTAGTAATAGAGAACTTTTTTTTAAATACTACCTTTGCCATTATGGGATTTGTTTCTTTATTTATGCTTACAAAAAAAGAACTTTTTGTTTCAGGATTTTTGATTGGTGTTTTATGGTTCTGGTGGATAGGGTATAGTTTTGTCTATTATGAATTGAGTTTTTTAATACCGCTTGTGATCATTGGGATTGGATTTATCTATGGAGTGTTATTTTATATTATTGGATTGAGTACCAATTTATTTTATAGAGTTGGATATATTTTTACCTTAAGCTTTATCGCTCCATTTGGATTTAACTGGTTTAAAATAGAACTTCCATTTGTAAATAGTTATTTTGGGACTTCAAAAATCGAATTTTTAATCATTTTACTTTGTTTAGCTCTTTTTTTGACTTTTCAAAAGAAATATAAAAAACAAAGTATTAGTGGACTTTTGAGTGTTTTTATTGGATTATATTTTTACAATCATTTTTCTTTACAAGAGATACGAAAGCCACAAATACAAATAAGTAAATATGAAACTTCAATTGACCAAAGTAAAAGATGGGATAGAAGCCATACGCGAAAAATTGTGTTAGATAATATAAGTGCGATAGAAAAAGCGATAGAAGATAAAAAAGATTTGATTATCCTACCAGAAACTGCTTTTCCTCTCGTGCTTAATCATCAAGATGAGCTAAATGGTACGCTTCTTAGCTTGTCAAATAAAATAGCAATTGTCACAGGATCTTTATATGAAAAAGATGAACTTTATTATAATAGTACTTATTTTTATGATCAAGGGAAAGTGCAAGTTGCTCATAAAGTGGTTTTAGTTCCTTTTGGTGAAGCTGTACCCTTACCAGAAAAACTTAAATTAATTATAAATGATATTTTTTATAATGGTGCCAAAGATTATGAAACAGCAGAAAAACCAACTACTTTTATGATAAAAGGGATCAAATTTCGAAATGCGATATGTTATGAAGCGACAACAGATGAGATTTATCAAGACCTAGATACTTCTTATGTGATCGCTATTTCTAACAATGCGTGGTTTACTCCATCTATTCAGCCAACATTACAAAAACTTTTGATGAAGTACTATAGTCAAAAATATAACTTGATATTTTTTGATGTGTCAAACACTTAAAGTGGACAAATTAAAAATATTAGTGTATAATAT
>JBASAI010000217.1:0-10895 GCA_049650525.1 Arcobacteraceae bacterium | reverse complement strand
TTTCTATTCCATTCAAAAAATCTCCACCACTTAAAAATGGTTTAATAAATTCGCTTGACCTATTGTCTGTATCTATAAAGGTATTTTTTTCATCAACTGATAGCATTAAATTTCCACCATCCACACCACTACTTCCTAGCATCATAGTAGGAAAACCACTCAGTTGTACTTTTCTTTGATACATAATAACTGAATTGCCAGGGATTAAATATGGACTAATATTTGTTACTACTTTTTTATGTGTTTTAGTATAAAGAAACTTATCATTATTTTGTTGATTTTGGACACCAACTATTACACATGTTACTTTTGCTTTATCTTTTGCATTATTTGCCCAGTCAAAAGGTTGATAAGCAAACTTAATTTCTTCATAATTAGAAAAAATATATGGCCAAATTAAACTTACTTGTTCCCCTTGGGATATAGAATTTGTACTAACAAACGAATAAATAGCATTGAATCCTTTAATATAATCTGCAGCTTTCTTAAACCAACAGCTTATATAATCAAGTCTTTTAACATTCCCCATTTCTCCAAAGATTAACTTCATATCATTTTTTTGTTCATCATCCCAATTCCTAAAGCCCAAATAAGGTGGATTTCCAAGTATATAAATTTCATCCCCATCATCTTTAGGACAAACAACTTCCCAATCAACTCTCGTGGCATTTCCATGAACTATATTACCTCCATCTTGTAGTGGTAATGATGGTGCAGTTCTTCCAAATGCTTTGTAAAACTCTAAGTTCATCTGATGTTCTGCAAGCCACAAAGATAGTATCGCAACCTCATGAGCAAAATCATCTAGCTCTATGCCATAAAACTGTGTAAGTTTTATCTCACTAAATGTAAAGCTTTTTTGAGAAGATAGATCATCGATAGTCGATAGTATTTTCATCTCCAATCGTCTGAGTTCTTTGTAGGCGATGATGAGAAAATTTCCACTTCCACATGCAGGATCAAATATCTTTAGATTTGATATTCTATTGATCAGCTCTTTTAGTTTTTTCTTGCTTCCTTGTGCTTTTTCATACTCCTCATAAAGCTCATCCAAAAAGAGTGGTTGCATCACTTTCATGATATTTGGCACGCTTGTATAGTGCATCCCCATATCGCCACGATGTTCAGGGGTTACAACCGCTTGTATCATCGATCCAAATATATCTGGATTGATCTGTGACCAGTTGAGACCTCCTATGTCGAGTAAAATATTTCTAGATCTTGTAGTAAATTTTGGAATAGGGTGGGTATCTCTAAAAAGTCCACCGTTTACATATGGGAAAGATCTGAGATATACAGGCAGTGACTCATCTCTGTTTTTGTCAGCTGTATTAAATACCTCAAAGAGTCTTTTTAGATAAGCATCTACATCACTTCCATCTGCTTGTGTATGTGATGATATTGATTTTGTAAATAAACTATCCTCGAAGATATTTGAATCTTCTGCAAAATAACAAAACAAAAGTCGTGTCAAAAATACATTGAGAGCATGTACTTCTTCGTGAGAGTAGGTCGGGTTGTCTTTGAGGATCTCATCGTAGAGTTTTGCTAATTTATTGGAAGCTTTTACATCTGCTGGATTCTCATCTATGTGAGATGATTTTTCCATCCCTGCAAGCGGTAAAAAGAAATCATAGTGTTTTACTAAGTTATTGATATCTATATCTAGCGTATCTGTTGTCTTTGTGTCATAAGCTAAAAATATTTTATAATCAGTCACAACGATAAATCTAGGCTTTTGTTTTTGTGATGCTAGATCATTTTTGAGAGTATCGATGGTGCTGTGTAGATTTGTTGACTCAACTTTAAAAAACAGTTTTTTTCTGTGTAACAGTTCCCCCTTACTTTCTAATTGGTTCAAATCACCTTTTTGAAGTCGTGAGATACTAGCCTTTGGCTCACCATAAGATAAAAGAAACTCAAATACAAAAGTATCTTGAGCAAGGTTTTTTATGAGTGCTGTTATGTTGTTTTCAATTTGTGTTATTGTCATTTATTATACTTCCTACTTTATATATTAATTATATCAAATAAAGATAAATCTAGTGAGATAAAGTAAAAAGATAAGAAGATTTAGAAAAAAGAGGGAATGATATATAAAGTTTGGAAATCTTACTTTCCAATACTAATATGTACAAAATTATATAAAAAATAATTTTTTGAAAATATACTAAAAAATAGATTAAAAAAATAAATTAATTTAGAAGAAAATCATTGTGAAAAAAAGAGCTTTTTTTATACAAAAATATACTAAAAATAGGAACATTTCAAGGAAAATAAATATGACAATAAAAAGTTCGTAAAATAGTTTCAAAAATCAATCAAAAGCATCTTGAAAAGTTCAAAAAAAAAGAGAAAGCGAGGTTGCCATTTGTCGCACAATTTTCTACGCAAATTATCCAAAAAATGACACCCCTAGCACACCCAAATCCAAGGTAATAAGGTCGTTTTCACTCCCGATATATCTTTCTGAAAAAAAGACAAAAACATCCACTTTCGCTGCTGTTTTGCCTTTATTTTCAGCAAAACCCCGAAAACATCAGCTATCGCTACTGTTTATCGGTGTTTTGGCGGCTTTTGAGAATTCCGCTATCGCTACGATTTTCATCTTTTTTCAACCTTTTTTTTCAATTTTTCCAAAAAATATTTTTAAACTTAATTAGAAATAAAACTAAACTTAAAATAAAATAAAAAATTTACAAATAGACCGCTTTTTTGACCAAAATAAGCCTTTTTTTGTAAAATTCTCACAAAGTTATTTTATTTTAGAAAATTACCTTATTTTAAACTTAAATTTTTCATAATAAAAGAACATATAATATCGAGAAATTCAATCAATATATTGTTTTATTCACACTCTAAAAGTTATCAAAAATTATCAAAAAAATCTAAAAATTATCAATAATTAATAATTTTTTAATGATATTTAGTCCAAAATTGCAACAAATAAGAGTAAAAAAAGCACTTTATCATAAATTATCAAAAATTATTATTTTTTATCAAACCATCAAAAAATAATTTAAGCAAATACTTAGTATTTAAACATTATAATTTTTAAAATAAAGTACAAGATTTGAGTAATTAAAATGAGTGAAATTCAAAATATCGAATTAATTTATATAAATATTAAAAAAAAATATAAACTATATTGCAAAGCTGTTATAGGTAAAAAACAAATAAGACCAAGAGAATTATTCAATATTTTATTACCAGAATTAAATACATTATTAAAGTGGGGTTTGACAATCCAAAGCATTAGAGACAAGATTGAAGTTTTAACAAAATATTCTTTTAGTTATTCCTCATTATGGAATTTCTTTAAAGACTTAGAAAACAATAAGATTCCACTTTATTCAAGTGAGAGTATTGAAAAAAACGAATATCCTGCATCATCACATTCTATTGGTTCGGAAGTTCAAGAAGATATTCCATTAGAAACCCAAGAACCAAAAAAGAAAAAGGTGACGATGGAAGAAATGCTGTTAAGTATGAATGAGAAAAATAATTAAAAGATTAGCAACAAGACTTCTAGGATAGTTTTAAAATGAGGGACTGTTCAAAAATCCGTGTCAATCTTGTAAGTATTTTGTCATAATCATGTTTCATAATTATTTACTCCAACCAAAGCACAAAAGTATCTACGACTCTGTACTCCAATCGTTCTATTACATCTCGATAAAAATTAAGCTGTTTTTGATAGTGAAGATTTTTCTCTTGGGTTTCTTTTCCTGTCTTAAAATCCACAATCACCCAGCCATTTTTACTCTCATCATAATATATAAAATCAATAAATCCAATTTTATCATCGACATTAAACTCCATTTCAAAACGGTGTTCAACTCCATCTTTTAACAATCTATAAATATCACTATTATAAAAATTTTGCATATTTTTAAAAATTTGTTCTCTTTGATCGGTATCAAATATCATTTTTTTATCAAGTATTGCTTGATGATTTTCATCAAAAGTTTCCCAATAGTTTTCTATCATCTCATGTGTGAGGGTTCCTAGTGTAGCAGCTGTTTCGTTCACACTATTTGAATTGTCTCCTTGTGTAGCGCTTATTTTGTTTTTTTTCTCAAAAGATATCTTTTCTACTGTGTGATTGATATACTCTACTGTATTCTTTTTAAAAGTATTTTCTGTCTCATCTTTTATCTTGATACAATACTTTTCATTTTGCTCAAAAAGTTCCTCTTTTTCTATACTTAACGATTCACAAATCATCTGTAAGTAGCTATCTTCTCGCAGTGTAATTGTTCCACTTTTTGTTTGTTTGAGTTGTGCTGAGATCACTACATCGTGTTGGGCTCGTGTGAGTGCTACATAGAGTAGTCTTTTCTTTTCTGCAAGATGTTTCAGTTTATCTATTTGTTTTAAAACTCTATGACTAAGAGGCGTATAGTCATTGATCTTAAATCCAACTATCTCCTTTTTTTGCTCATTTAAAGTAAAATTATTATGTTTTAAAGCATCACTTTGTATCTGCCCATATAAACCTTTTTCACTATGTCCAAGTAACACAAGTGGATATGCAAGCCCTTTTGTTGAGTGAATACTACATATCTCAATAGATTTTGTACCTGGTGATTGGAAAAAGGCTTCATCCTCTTTGGCTTCACTAAAGTATATTGCATTTTCTATTAAAGATAAAAATTTATATAATGATCTCTCATCACTATTTTCAAAATCTTGACACAAAGATAAAAACTTATAAAGATTAGCAATGCGTTGTTCTATATCCTCAAAATGTGTATAAACTCCAAAAATATTGGCATCATCATAGATATATTTTACAGCCAAAGAAAGAGGCATTGTTTTTAAAACTTCTGCATAATGATGTAACTTTTCAGGATTAGTATTCGTATCTAAATAGTTTTTTATTTGATTATCATCGATTCTAAGTATATTTGATCGCATTGCACCTGAGATATAATATTTTTCTTTGTTAGATAGTTCTTCTTTATTGCGTGATAAAATATCTATAGCTTTTAAAACATTAAAAATGTCATTGATCTCTTTTGTATGGTAGAAGTTATCACTGGCACTTACTTTTGCTGTGATTCCTTTTTCTCTAAGTCTGAGTTTTAGCTCCAACATCTTTGTACTACTATCAAAAATAATTGCTATTGCTTTCTCTTTTTTTTCTATCAATTGTGAGATATGAGAATAATCGCTATTTTTATCATGATATATCTCCTCTATGAAGTTTGCTATAGTATCAAGTTCATTTATCTCTTCACCATTTGGTTGTGAAGTTATAAGATATCGAAAACTCCCACCCTCTTTTTTCGTAGTCAGATCTTGAGTTTGTGCTTCGTAGTTTTGGCTTATAAGGTTAAGATTGTCATCTTTTTGTAGAAGCTTTTCAAATATTTTATTGACAGTATCAAGTACCACAAAATCACTTCTATAGTTTTGACTCATATCTTCAATTGAGCTAAAAATATTCGTATCATTAACTGCATCATTAAAAACTTCTATCTCAGCACCTTGAAATGAATAGATAGCTTGTTTACTATCGCCTACTACAAAAAGATTTGAAGCTTTAGAGTTTTTGATGATATCAAACTGCGTAGCATTGGTATCTTGAAACTCATCTACCATGATATATTTAAAATTTGTTTGTACTTTTGGCATGATTTCTAGAGTTTTAGTGATAATTGTATCAAAATCAATTTTACCTAACTCAATTAATTTGGCATCATATTTACTTTTTATTTGATGTAGTAGTTGTTTTATTTGCTCAATTTTTGCAAAAAATAGTTTCTCTTTTTGAGGTTCAATAGTACTATAAATATCTATATATCCATCAAGTTGTTTAATAGCATCTATATTTTCTTTTATATCTTTATGTTGTGTCCATGGCTTTCTATTAAACTGAATTAAAAGATCATTCTCTTTAGATAATGAACCCCAGCTTTGTGCTTCAAAATTAAATACTTTAGTGATATAGTCATTGATAAAGTCAACATACTTTTGTGCATCCTCTTTGAGGTTTTCTAAAATATACTCTTTTACAGTATCCAAATCCTCTTTTATATCAGGAAGCGGATACAACTCGAACATCACTTTTTTATAGTCAATAAGCGCGATACTATTTTTATTAAAACTATTAAAGTCAGCTCTAAACTTACTGTTACTAACATATCTATTGATAAGATCGGTAATAAAAAACATCCCAATATCTTTTGAGATATCTAAAACTAAAGGTTCATTTGATGTATCATTTAAAACATCAAAGATGATAGTTGAAAGTTCTTTTTGTTTCTCATCTTCTTGTATCATATCGAGCTTTGTATCAATTCGTGCGATATCAGCATTTGATTTGATGATATTTAAACAGTAGGCATGAATAGTAGAGATTTTTGCATTCGAGCTATTTTGAAATGCTATTTTTAATGTAGTTTTAACATACTTATTTTGTTCATTTGTTATATGAGTATTCGCTTCTTGTATAGAGCTAAAATCTTCATCATCTTTTGCTAAGTCATCATCTAAGATTTTAGAAACAAGCTCAAAAATCCGCCCTTTCATCTCCAAAGCAGCAGCTTCTGTGTAAGTGATCGTAACCACCTCATTTACAAGTGCTGGCTTTAACGCTTCGAAATAACTTTTTTGAGTATCATAGTCTTCTCTAAAATAATCAAATCCCAAAAGAGCATTGATATATCTTCTACTTAAAGTGTATGTTTTACCACTCCCCGCACCTGCACTTATTGCGAAGCTTTTTTGGATTGTAAATTTGTTTAGGTTACTCATTTTTACTCTCTTTATATTAGAATTCTTATCTTGGTATTTTTAATGATGAAATTAAGTTACATTTTACAACTCATCTTTCCAACAGTTTTGTAAATCATTTAAGAACTGCAAGACTGTATCATTTTTACTTTTATATTCGTTTATCTCTTTTTTAGTTGTTATAATTGCCTTTTTACACTCATCTAAAATAGTTTCATACTCTTTATTTGAAAGTCCACAACTTTGTTTTGCAAAAGTTTTATATGTTTTCTCTTTCCACCAAAGTTTTCCATCACTTAGTCGTAAAGCTGGAATATCGTTTTTTATATAGATAGTTGTCGTAATTACATCATATATAGGAGCTAAGTAACTATCTTCAAAATCGTTCTTGTAAAGTATGCCATAGTTTTTGAGATGTCCATCTCCATTTTGAAGTAGATGATTCATCACTAGTGCTTTGAAAAATATTTGTAAAGACTCTTTTCTTCTTTCAGGTGCTATTATATCTTTGATAACTCTAACACACTCTTCATAACTTCCATCATACTTTTGAGATGTTCCTCTTGCCGTTAGTACACACATATCTTCAAATCCTAGATAACTATCATCTTCTAACACATCAAATCTTTTCATAATAAACATTTTTAAATCATCACTGAGATAAAAATCTGGTGTCGGTAAATTTGCATTTTTTACAGCTTGCATACAAAAGTATTCATTTAGTGCAAGATTTGGATAATCATTTTCCCACGATTTTACTATGAAGTGTTCAAACTTCATAGTTGTTTTATTGTGAGCCTTTAATAGAAGTTTAGGCTGTACTCCAGAAACTCCTGAGTGTATAGCGAAGCGTTCCATAAGTTCATCAAAAAGATTTTGCGTTGTATTTGAGAGTATTTTATCTAGTTGTAAAGTATCTTTTTCAACAATAATCTTTTCAAACTTCACACGACCCAACATATACGGACCTATAAGTTTTAAAAGATTTATATCATCCATTGTTTGAATTTTTGCAAAATGATTTACTATAACCTCTTTTAAAGCACCCTCAGGTAAATTCATCTGAAAAATTGGGTGTAGTTTCTTACTATCCCAGCTTGCTGCTCTTAAAGGCATGGTTAAACTAACTACACCTTGAGTATCTTTTAGATAATTAAACACATACTTTTCATCTTCGTAAGATAAGTTTCCACTATGTGTTTTATTGATATAAACTTGTAAACTATTTTCTTTCATTTTCCAACTCTTCTAGTGTTTTTGGTCGCCCTTTAGGTCGTATACTTAACTCAGAACCAAGCAAATCAAGTATAGTTTCAACTTTTTTAATCCCCACTTCATCTATAAACCCATTTTCTATTT
The DNA here is from genome assembly GCA_049650525.1 of Arcobacteraceae bacterium. GTDB lineage: Bacteria > Campylobacterota > Campylobacteria > Campylobacterales > Arcobacteraceae > JAIOSF01. Next base: position 2,795 of record JBASAI010000217.1, on the reverse strand, counting down.
TTGAAATGGTTCGCTTCGTGATACCTGAATATTGTTCCATATCATCTTGAGACCATTTTTTCTCTTTTCGTAATATTTTTATCTTAAACCCTAGTTCTTGTAAAGTCAAAACATCTCCTAAATATGAAGTTTATTTCTTATTATAGATTAAATAGTATTAATTATGAATTATACTTCTTTATATTTCTCATAAAAGATTAAGATATTATTATCTCGTAACGTATATTTCTACCTGCCGTATTTTCTACTTGTTTTATACAATCAAATTCAAGTAATTGTAAGATATCTCTTGATGCTGTTGTTGGTGTAGTATCTGCTATTTTTAGATTCTTCTTCATTACATTTAGTATCTATATCACTTAAATCAAATATCGACTTTTTTTCAATTAAAAACCTTTGTTTAAAACACTCAAAAGCACTTTTATAATCTTTTATATCTTTATATTTACATTTATTGTTTTCTTCACTCATTTCAAAATCCTTTAATTTTTATTCTTACTCAAAACCCCAACATGACAAATATTCCGAATATCACACCATCCACAAACCTGCTCATCACTATCATCAAATCCAAATTCACCATTTTCAATACTATCTTTCGTATCAAATATCATCTTCTTCAGTTCATCTTCAAATCCATCAAAAGTCTCATTTCCTAAGCTAGCAAATTTCACACCACTATCATTTCCTTTGAAACTCAGCAGATGAGAATCATAGCTTTTATTTGGATAGTTTTGCTTTGTGTAGAGTATATACAGTGAGAGTTGAATATCTTTTAGTGTATCGACCTCTTCTTGTTTTTTCTTATCTACACCTTTTACTTTTTTAGATTTGTAATCGACTATATTTATATGATCTTTAAGATTATCAAATCTATCGATAAAACCTTTGATGAAGTAGTTTGTATCATTTTCATCTTTAAGTTCATATGGTTTTAGTTGGTTATCAAGTGCAAACTCTTTTTCAAACTCTGTATTTTTAAAGTAGTTAAACTCATCGGCATTTTTGATATAGTAGTTTACAAACTTTGCTAAAAGTCCTAAATCTCTTTCATCTTTGAGTCCAGCTTGTAAAGTAGATAAAAATATTTTATGAAGGATATTTGGAATTACTTTTTTCTTACCTCTTGGTTCCATCGTGTTTTTATGATTATATGCTTCTATTGATACTTCATACATTAAACTATGCAGTTCCTCTTGATCTGTAGATTTGATATGATGTTCTTTTATCTTTGCCCCAAAAAGTTCATAACATAGATGCATCAAACTCCCCTGCTCCATCACATCAAACCCCTCTTCATCTTGACCAGGAGCTTCGATTTTGATCTTATTTCCATACAAATATGCAAGCGGACAAGAGTTGTATTTGTTGATTTGTGAAGCGCTAAGTTGTTTAGCTTGTATACCTTCAACATTTAGCCCATCAAATTTTGTGAACTCTGTACTTACTATACTTTCATAATATTCTTTTGTTGTATCAGATGGTATTTGCGTTTGTTTTTCTAGTGCCAAATCATGTACACTTTTTATATCAGATATATCTATCGTATCAGTGGTATTTTTATCGATGATTATTGATGCACTTAGTTCTCTTTTCCCACTATAGTTGGCTGTGATGATATAAAGATTTTCAGATAATCTTTTAAGCTCATTATATTGTGTTTGTGAACTTGTGAAGTAGTTATTTGAATAAAAGTATTTAACATCATCTTCATAAGAATATAAAAAATTATCATTTGATTTTGGTGGAAAATGATTTATATCTGTACCTATAAATATGATATGTTTATAACTCTTACTCAGTCCCACTAATTGGTTTGGTTCGGTTAACTCTACCCCTATTCTTTCATCTAAAATTGTACAAGTAGATTTTAAATTTTCTTCAATAGTTTTATCAAATACAAGTCCTAATTTTTTGTATAAAAAAGAGAGATTATTCACTTTTTCATTTAATTCTTTAAGAGCTTGTTCGACTTGAAAATTTGAGCTGTTTTTAAAGCTATTAAGACTAGTTCCAAGTGAGCTAAAGCCACTCATACCATACTCATCTAAGAAAAGTTTATATAGTGGTGCATACTCACTAATATCTGATGCAACAATGATAATATCATCACTATTTACACCATCAAGTAAAAGTTTTCTAGCTATCTTGATGGCTGTTTTTACTTCATCCATAGTATCAAATACTTCATTTTTTGGTTTAATAAGTTTTGTATGAAATTGTAGATTATTTTTGTTTGGTATTTTTTTATATATTGAAAAATTTTCTAACATATGTTTTTGATAATCTGATTTGATATAACTAATATTTCCATAGTTAAAATCATCTACAAATATATCTGTAAAGTTTTGTGTAAATTGATTACAGTAACTATCCCAATTTTCTAAAACTTCTTTTTCTATATCAGAAGTATCTACTAAATTGTGTTTGAGTTTAAACTCTGTGTAGTATGTTTCTATACTATTTATAGCTTCAAGTTTTTCACCTTTAAGTGTAGTTTCAAAAGAGATATTGTTTCTTTTACATTTAATGATAAATTTAAAAATTGTATCTAAACTTTGTGCATCACTTTGCAAATATGAAAAATATTCAATATGGTGTTCTTGAATAATCTTATAGATAATAGATGCTCCAACTATCTCATCGATAGTTGTTTGGAAATTTGATTTCTCAAATAACTCTAAAATCAAAGTATCTAAAGTGATTATTTTATCAAGTGAATTTATCTCACTACTTTGTTTTAAATCTCGCACCTTTTGGTTTGAGTAGGTTATGTAGAGGTTTTGTTTTAATTT
>JBASAI010000216.1:0-4751 GCA_049650525.1 Arcobacteraceae bacterium | reverse complement strand
AGTGGATGGGGTAGAAGGATTCGAACCTTCGAATGCTAGCACCAAAAGCTAGTGCCTTACCGCTTGGCGATACCCCATTCAGTTACTTATCTTTTAAGTGACGGAATTATAGTAAATTTTATTTTATTTGTCAAGGGCTTTTATGAAAACTTGTAAAATTTGTGCTATAATCGTATTAATAAATAGATAAAGGTTATGATATGTCAGCAATTAAAAGAGTAGAAGAAGCAATAATAGAGATAAAAAAAGGCAATATGGTAATAATGCTCGATGACGAAGATAGAGAAAACGAAGGTGACTTAGTATATTCAGCCGCACTAAGTGATGATAAAAAAGTAAATTTTATGGCAACACATGCCAAAGGTCTTATCTGTGTATCTGTTACAAAAGAAACAGCCAATAGACTAGATCTCAATCCTATGGTAGCATCAAATACATCTTCGTATGAAACAGCATTTACAGTTTCTGTAGATTGTGCGAAAGCGAGTACGGGTATTAGTGCAGGTGAAAGAGATGATACTATTAGAATTTTGGCAAATCCTATTAGCAAGCCTATTGAACTTGTTCGTCCTGGGCATATTTTTCCTCTTATTGCAAAAGATGGTGGAGTGTTAGCAAGAACAGGTCACACAGAAGGAAGTATCGATCTTTGTAAATTAGCAGGTTTAGCAGGTGAAGCTGTTATTTGTGAAATCATGAAAGAAGATGGAACAATGGCAAGACGAGATGATCTTGATATTTTTGCTCAAAAACATACGATGAAACAAGTATATATTTCAGATCTTGTAGAGTATAGAATGGCTCATGAATCACTCGTAAAAGAGATTTCAAGTAAAAAGTCCGAATTCATGTCTCACAAAGTTACTCAAAAAAATTTTCAAGATCATTTAGAAAATCAGCACACTGTTATACAGTTTGGGGATATCACAGAAACATCACTTGTGAAGTTTCATAATGTAGAGTATGATATCAATCTGTTTTTAAATGAAGACAAACTCAACTCTATTTTAAAATCGATTAACTTTTTAGCGGATAAAGGTGGTGTTTTGATTTTTCTTGATAATACAAATGAAACAAAAGAGATCATGAAAGACTTTGGAATCGGAGCACAAATTTTAAACGAACTAGGAATCAAAAATATAAAACTTCTTACAAGTGGTGGGAAATACTCATTTGTAGGATTGACAGGATTTGGTCTTGAGATCAAAGAAGAGATTCAGATCTCATAAATTTACTGTAAGATAATTGATGATAAATATAAAAAACTTAAACAAATACTACAATACAACAAAAGTATTAAACAACATCACAATTGATATAAACAAAGGTGAGATTTTTGCTATTGTAGGACATAGTGGAGCAGGAAAATCAACTTTGATGCGTTGTATCAATGGTCTCGAAGAGTACAAAGATGGTTCACTTCAAGTCAATGGTAAAGAGATCAAAGATCTTTCTAAAGAAGATTTAAGAGCATTTCGTAAAAATATAGGGATGATATTTCAACACTTCTCACTTATTCAAAGAAAAACAGTTTTTGAAAATATTGCCTTGCCTATGCAGATTTGGAAATATTCTCAAAAAGAGATAGAGATAAAAGTCACTGATCTTTTAGATTTAGTTGGACTCAAAGAAAAAATTCATGCATATCCTAGCGAGTTAAGTGGTGGACAAAAACAGCGAGTTGCCATCGCTCGTGCTTTGACACTGGATCCTGATATTTTGCTTTCAGATGAAGCTACTTCTGCACTTGATCCAAATACAACCACCTCTATTTTAAATCTTTTAAAAACCATCAATAACAAACTAAATATTACTATTGTAATAGTAACTCATGAGATGGAAGTAGTGAAACAAATAGCCCAAAAAGCACTTTTACTCGAACATGGAAATATAATTGGGTGTGATAAAACAGAAGAGTTATTTCTAAAACCTGATGAGAAAATGAAAGAATTTTTAGGAGAGATAGATATTATTCCAAACACAGGAATAAGTATCAAAATCTATTTTCCAAAAGACAATGCTCACCAGTCACTTATCACTAAAATGGCAAGAGAGTTACAGATGGATTTTGATATCGTTTGGGGAAAACTTGAAGAGATAAATACTCATATTGTTGGTAATATTGTTATCAATATAAAAAAGAATCAAAAAAATATGGTTTTAGAATATATCAACAAAAACAATATTGTTTGGGAGATTTTATAAAATGACAGAGATACTTTTATCTGCATTAGCAGAAACTCTTTATATGTCTTTGGTCTCTACACTCTTAGCAGTTATCATAGGATTTGGGCTTGCAGTTGTACTTATACTTACAGCCAAAGGTGGACTTCGCGAAAATAAAACGATCTACTCTATTTTGGATCTAGTGATCAATACTTTACGATCATTTCCATTTATCATTTTGATGATTGTTTTATTTCCTTTAACAAAACTACTCATAGGACAAAGCATAGGAACAACAGCTGCTATCATTCCTCTTACTATCGGAGCTGCTCCTTTTGTTGCACGACTTATTGAGAGTGCTTTAAAAGAAGTAGATATAGGAGTGATAGAAGCTGCAAAATCATTTGGTGCAAGTGATTTTCAAATCATATTTAAAGTGATGTATGTTGAGGCTTTGCCTGCTATTATTTCAGTTGTTACACTTACACTTATCACTGTCATAGGATTTTCTGCTATGGCTGGTGCCGTTGGTGGCGGAGGTTTAGGTGATGTGGCGATTAAATATGGATATTACAGATTTCAAGTAGATACGATGATCTATACTGTAATCATTTTGATAGCTTTAGTGCAAATTGTACAAAGTATCGGTGATTATTTTTATACAATAATCAAAAAATAAAAGGAATATAATGAATACAATAATCAAAAATATAATACAAATACTCTTTATAGGAGCGCTTACGCTTGGATTTACAGCGTGTACAGATGATGAAAACCAAAATAAAACAACGATCAAAATAGGAGCAACTCCTGTACCACATGTGGAGATTTTAGAGTTTGCAAAACCATTATTAAAAGCAAAAGGATATGATTTACAAATTGTTGAATTTACTGATTATGTTACACCAAATATTGCTGTTGATGAGGGTGGACTTGATGCGAACTTTTTCCAACATCTTCCATATCTTGAAGAGTTTAACAAAAATAAAAATACAAAGTTAGTGAAAACTGTAACTGTTCACTTAGAACCTATGGGTGTCTACTCTAAAAAAATACAATCATTATCAGAGCTACAAGATGGTGCGACTATTGCTGTACCAAATGATCCAACAAATGAGAGCAGAGCTTTGGATATTTTAGTAAATCAAGGATTATTAACATTTAATGATGTTGAGTTTAAAACAGTGATCGATATCAAAACAAATCCAAAAAATCTAAAGATCAAAGAATTGGATGCTCCACAACTTCCACGAATACTCGATGAAGTTGATGCGGTTGTTATCAATACAAACTATGCACTACCAGCTGGATTAAATCCTTTAGAAGATGCTATTGTTCTTGAATCAAAAGATTCACCTTATGCAAATATAGTTGTTGTAAAAGAGGGAAATCAAGACAAAGAATATATCAAAGTATTAGATGAAGTATTAAACTCAAAAGAGATAAAAGAGTTTATCGCTACAAAATACAAAGGTTCTATTATAGAAGCTTTTTAGTCACATATCATAAGCGCGCCTATTTCTTTTTAGGCGAACTTACCTCTTTTTGTAAATCTACACTTAAATTATTGTAAAATAATTCTCCAAAATCAGTCACTCTATTGATCGTTTCATATGTTTGTTTTATATCATTGTTATATTTGAGTGCTTCTTGCAAGATTTTGATGATCTTTACTGACTCCAAAAAGTTTACATGAGATGGAGCTTCTATTGGCGAAGAATAATACTTATGCATTCGTTCTACTAATTTTTTGTTTCGTATCTCGATAAAAACAGATTCTATAGGTGATTTGAAAAATAAAATTTTCTTTTGTACATTTATCGATATATAAGTCGTTTCCGTTCCATAAATTTTTCGTGAAAATGAATCAAATAAAAATAGTTTCTTATTGTAATTGTTATGAAAAAGTTCATAAATTATCCCCAATATTTTTATCTTTTACTCTTTGGTATAAAAGTTTCCAATACTCGCAAAACAAAAAGATAATACAGATTTGATCGAGTACCATTCTGTTGTATCATAATCATAGCGAAGCATTTTTTCTATACGCCCTTGTTTTAAATCTTCTATATCATGTGATGTATTTGTACGATAGATTCGCTCAACCGCAGTATCCCGATACATGGGACCCGGAAACTGAGCTTGGATAACAAAACGATGCCCCTCCTCTAGATCCATAATATACGCCAATCGTCCATGATAATCTTCATCAATAATACGGATCTCTTTTTGTGGTATTTGTGTGATAGATTTGATAAACTCTTCACCTGTACACCCCTCATCCCACACATCATCAGGATATCTAAAAAGCTTACAAAGTTTATCTTTAATCTCTTGTGTTGGCTCTACTTTTGTGATATTGTCTACCCATGAAGTGACCGTTCTTCTATCTTTATCTATTAGTGATGCAAATTTTGATATACTCAAATGTGATCTTTTATAGATCTCTATTACTTTTTCTAAACTTGTTTTAAAGAGCATTCTTTTCCTTTTATTATTTCTGTATTTCTCTTATTTTACTATAAATATACATAAATTACAGTTATTGTACAATTTATTTACAATTGTATAAATATTGTATTTTA
>JBASAI010000215.1:0-4391 GCA_049650525.1 Arcobacteraceae bacterium | reverse complement strand
GTTATGGACCAGGGGCAACAGCAGTCTCAAAGGGTACACTAACAAGAAGTTCACAAAATGATGAAGAAATAAATGCATTGTATGTAGAAATACAAAACTCTATAAGTTCAAATTTAACATCAACAATCAATTTTCGACATGATACTCTAGAATATGATTATATAAATAAACTTGATAATAGTTTAAATGCTGATCCATCTTATATTGCAAATACTTATAGAATTGGATTTAATTATAAAATAAATACAAACAACAATATATACACAAGTTACGCCACAGGTTTTAGAGCACCTACCGCAGAACAAATAAGTGGTAATATAAACAAACTTCAATCCGATCCATCACTTGATATAGATACAAATTTAGAAATTGAAACTACAAATAATATAGAAGTAGGTGTTCGTGGAAAATCTGATTCTTTGAATTATGATGCATCAATTTATCAGCTTGATAGAGAGAATTATATCGGAGTAAGAGCTGGTAATTATATGTGGGATTCAGATGAGGATGCAGATAAAGCAGTTGGTAATTTAGGAGATATGAGAAGTAGAGGATTCGAATTAGTTCTGAACAATAATGATAAAAGGAAAACTGTCTCATTTTCTGTTGCATACACATATTTAGATGCAAAATTTAAAGAATATAGCATCAATCCAAATGATGGTAAAACCAAAATAAGTCTCAATGGAAATACGGTACCTAGAACCTCTAAACACACTTTAAATTTTGCACTTGATTTTAAACTAATTGAAGGACTTACTCTATCTCCAGAAATTATTGCTAAAAGTGGTTTTTATGCAGATGAATCAAATAATTATAAACAACCAGGTTATGAAGTTGTAAATTTAAGATCAGAATATAAAGTTAATGAATCATTGGAACTATTTGGAAAAATCGAAAACCTTTTAAATAAAGATTATAATCAGTTTGTAAATGTTGGATATGAAAAAAACATGGAAGATGCAACTATAAGAGTGGCTGCACCTAGAGCATATTATGCTGGTTTAAGATATAAGTTTTAAGGATAAAAAATGATTGATGTAAAAGAAAAAAGAGCAAACAATGACATCTATAAAATCCCAATAATAGGGTTTATTTTTAAAAACAAACCTTTTATTAGAGTAATACAAGTCCTAACATTATTATTATTTATTTATGGTTTATATATGGGATTTAAAGAACCAACGAGTGAAAATGTTTTTACTAGAAAACTTTTTTGGGGACTTTTTTGGGCATTCTTTATTGTAGTATCATTGACAAGTTTAGGACGAATTTTTTGTGGAATTTGTCCACATGGATTTTTAGGAAAATATATCACTAAATTTGGACTTAAAAAAGATATGCCAAATTTTTTAAAAAACAGATTTATTGGTATTTTTATCTTAGTATTTGGATGGTGGGCTGTATATTATGCTGCATCTGATTTTTGGAGAGTACCACTTGCTACTGCTTGGCTTTTTGTAGCACTCACAATTATTGCTTTTGTGATGTACTATCTTTATAAAGATATGAGTTACTGTAAATATATTTGTCCTATTGGCACTCTGATGAAATCATACAGCAAAATATCTCCCACTTTTCTTCACACATACAAAGAAGACTGTAGTTCATGTAAAACATTTGAGTGTGCAAGTGCCTGTTCATATAATCTCAAGCCATTTACTTTTAATAAGAAAAACAACATGGAAGATTGTACATTATGTATGGATTGTAGTAGTGCCTGTGATGCAGTTGCTTTTAGTATCGTAAAACCATCAAAAACACTTCTAGAAAAGTTCAAATACCAAAAAGCAGAAGTATGGGCATTAATTTTAATCACTGCAGCTATTAGTATCACTATGGGATTTCATCATGGACTTAACAGAACAGCAATAGCCGATGATTTTATCTGGTCAAAAACAGCTGTTTTTGCTGAACAATACATCAATTTTGGATCGTTGGACAGTGTAGGAATATTTGCATTTATCTATGCACTTATATTTTCCATAAGTGTTGTCTATTTTGGAATGTTTGTTGCGAGTAAATTTCTTAAATCATCCTTTGAAAAAACATTTTATACTTTTGGATACGCTTTTACACCATTATTTATAATAGGTGGACTAGCACATCTTATTAGTTCTTTTAGCATGCATAATTATGCAGATATCGTAAATGGTTTTATTTATGGTTTTGGACTTGATGTACAAAATGTAGGAAACTTAGCAAATCGAGGTGATAGTTGGCTTATGTATCTAAGAGTGATTCCATATCTTGCATCTGCGTGGGGATTTTTCATTATTTTTAAACGACTAAAACAATTTGAAGCATCAAAATTGAGAAAACTATTTGCATTTATTTTTGCTTCATCTTTAGTTACATTTTATTTGAGTTTACAAATCTATTCTGCATATGCATTCAAGACATATGGTGTCAAAAAAAGTGGGCATAGTCATCATAAAAGTAACACTGGTATCAAGGAAGATGTAAAGTCTAAATATCCACAAATAAAAACAGAAAATTAACATATGATTAACACCAAATAGATAGAATTAAAATAAATAAATTTAACAGGAATATCACAAAATGAATATAGACTTATTAAAATATGTTGTTGATTATGGTCTCATTGGACTTCTTACCTGTATGAGTTTTTTATCTATTTGGTTGTATATTGAGCGTTTATTCTTTTTTAAAAACATTCAATTACATGATTACAAAGAAAAAGAACTACTTGAAATAGATCTTACAAAGAATATGACAATCATCTCTTCAACAGCTTCAAATGCTCCGTATATAGGTTTGCTTGGAACTGTTTTTGGAATTATGATTACATTTTATACGATGGGAATCAGTTCTGATATTGATGTAAAAATCATTATGAGTTCTTTGGCTCTTGCGTTAAAAGTAACTGCCATGGGATTAGTTGTAGCGATTCCTTCGATGTTTTTTTACAATCATTTGGCTCGAAAAATAGAAGTGATTATTGCATTGTGGGATGTGCAAAAAAGAGAAGACAGTGCAGCTTAAAAAATTTGACTCCATAAATGTGATTCCATTTATAGATATAATGCTTGTGCTTTTAGTGATCGTCCTAACAACTGCGACTTTTGTAGCACGAGGTATTATTCCTGTTGATTTAACAGAAGCAAAAAGCTCCAATAAAATTACTCAAAAAGATATTTTAACTATTACAATCAAGGAAAATCAAGATATCTTTTTTAATAAAAAACAAGTTTCTAAAGATGAAATTGTTGAGAACCTAACAAAATATAAAACAAATACTCCGATTAAACTCAACTGTGATAAAAATATAAAATTTCAAGAATTTGTATTTATCATCGATATTTTAAAAGAAAAAAACTACACAAACTTAGCAATAGTAACAAAATATGAATAGCTATACAAAATCATTTGGAATAACAGCAGTTATATATCTACTATTATCTGTTTCAGTTTTGTATTCATTTGATACCCAAAAAATTTTACAAAATAGACAAATTAAAAGCGAAAATAATGTTCAATTTACTATCATACAAGAAGAGAAAGTTAAAGAAAAAATTGTAGAAAAAAAGAAAGAAGAAAAACTCCAAAAAGTTGTCAAAAAAAAGATTCCGCCAAAAGTCAAAACCAAAAAAATCAAACCTATTGAAAAAAAGATTATAAAAAAAGTTGAAAAGAAAATAGTCAAAAAACAACCATTACACAAGAAACCGATAAATCAATCTTCACAAGTGATAAAAAATCAAATCAAAAAAAACAAATCTATTCTTACTCAGAAAAAACATAATTTAGAAGAGCTCAATAAAAGAAAAGTTTACCAAAAAAAATATTATGCACAAATAAAAGAGCTCATTAATAAAAATAAATACTATCCTAAAAGAGCAGTACAAAGAGGTATAGAAGGTATAGTAGAAATTCGATTTACTATCTCAAAGTATGGAGAGCTCATCTCTTTTGAAATCGTTGAAGGGAAAAGAATATTTAAAAAATCAATTCAAAATGCGGTAGAAAAAAGTTTCCCTCTCAAACCGCCAGCAGATGTACTTTCCAAGAACACACAACTATCACTCAAAGTTGCTTATAATTTATATTAATAACCTGTAAGTGATAGCCTAAATTGACTCATAAAAATAGTTTTTTATCATGTCAAATTCACTCTTATGATCACTTCTTAATAATAGTGATCATAAGTTCTCTCCCACAATAAAACGACTTAATACAAACAACAAGCGGGATAGATAATCATCGATTATTTCGATCTTTTTTCTTCTATTATTTATATCTTCCTTCTTTATCTTGTGGAGTAAAAATGAGTCTTGTAGTATCCATATAATTTGATAAAAATGAGACGATTGTATCTAGCTTTTCTTTTTTCATAAATGGCGTTCTATTCATGATCCATACATATTCCA
>JBASAI010000214.1:0-29177 GCA_049650525.1 Arcobacteraceae bacterium | reverse complement strand
GCTCAATATCAGATACCTTTGTAGAGGCACTTTTATATCCAGCACCACTAAAAACAACCGAACTATCACTTGTAGCACTAGCTGTATAGTCTGTAGCTTTTGCTACGATAGTATCAATACTTGAAGTATTTTGTATCACTTTATTTCCAAGAAGTTTAGAGAAATCATTTGTAAAGTATGTTGCATTTGGATCAGTAGCTAATACATCTTTATCTGTATCTATTGGTTGCATCGCCCAACCTTGTACTTTATTTTGACCTACATCTTCAAGAGTACCACCCTCTCCCATACGAAAGTTTCCTGCTCGTGTATAGTATGTTTCGTTTCCATTTCTTACTTGAAAGAAACCATCACTATTAAGTGCCATATCATACGACACTCCTGTGTTTTTGAGATTTCCTTGAGTATAGAGTTTTTCTACATCAAATGAGGTAACACCCTTACCGATTTTGTCTTGATACATCTGATCTGCGAAAGATACTCTTGATGCTTTAAATCCGATAGTGTTAACATTTGCGATATTATTTGACTCATTGTCTAGCCCTTGCTGTGATCCGCTAAGTCCTGAGATCCCTGTCCATAGTGCTCCAACCATAATGATTCCTTTAAAATATAAAATACGAACATTTCCATGCTCAAATGTAAACGATCAACCCAAAAGAGTTGATCACTTAAATGTGAGCACCTAAGTAGTTTTAAGTGCTAACGCCGTTTTTAAGAGTTCGTCTGATGTCATAACTGTTTTTGAGTTTGCATCAAATGCTTTTTGCCAAACCATAAGCTCAACTAAGCTTTCTGATAGATCAGCATTACTTTGCTCTAGGTATTTTCCCATCACAGTTGTACCTTCTGATATATACATAGGAGCATTTTGATCTACGCTTTGCATATAGAGATTGTCCCCTTGAGGATTAAGTCCACTGATATTTGTAAAAGTAACTGGAAGTATTTTTCCTACTAAAAATCGAGCATCCCCATCTCGTAAGTATATATTTCCATCTTCACTCTCCACAGAGGGATAAGAAGCGATCGCATCCGTACTTCCACTTACAAGCTTTTCATACAATGCACTACTCATTCCCAAAGAATTAAGATCAAGTAAAAGAGGACTTGTTACTGGTGCTGTTCCTGTTTGTACATCTACTATCTCACTTTTATTGGTTACTGCTTTACCACCTACTTTTGCCAATGATGATTGTAAGTCAACATACAAAGCATCGATGAGTGCTTGTCCAGAACCTGCTGCAGCTTGTGTCTCTTCTAGATCTACAGATGCATCATTTAATTTTGCACTTGCTACAACCATAGTATTTCCAGAGATAAGCGACTCAACGCTAAGTGTACCATCAGTAGTATCGACACTCGAAGTGATCCCTGAAAATTGGTTTATCTGATCTGAAAAAGCATTGAGTGTTGTTGGCACATCGGTATCAAACTTTTGCTGTACTTTTACACCATTTATAAGTATCTCCAAAGTATATTCACCCTCAGTATTTACATCAAGAGGAAACGCAACCGTACTTTGTGCTTTTGATGCTACAACTCCATCTATAGGATTGATAGAAAAGGCTTTGAGTGCATTTTCATAACTTGAAGTGATATCAGAAATATCATCCAAAATAGTATCTACACTTTTAGTAGCTGCTCCAGATGTAGTATTTTTCAATGCTGTAACTTCTGCTGTGTATTTTGTATAGTCTGCTATCAAAGCAGGATTACCATCTATGGCTGCTATTTCTTCTGGTGTTGCTGTTCCTGCATTGTATGCTTCTATCATATCAATATTTTGCATAACCAGCGATATCTCTCTAGCCGCAGTTTTATAGTCGTTTGTGTAGGTATTGAGCGTATACAATGTATCGTCTGTATCAATGACAGTTGAAGTGATCGCATTGTCATATTCTGAAGTGATCATATCTCCTGTAACTGTAGGAGCTACTCCCATCACTAACAATCCAGTACTACTGGATAAATAATTATTACTATCAGTACTAAACTGACCAGTTCGTGTATAGTATAATCTATCAGGTGAGACAGGATCTTGCAGTGTAAAGAAACCTTCCCCCGCTAATGCAAAATCATATTCAGAATCACTAGGTATGAGACTTCCTTGTGAAAAGTTTTTCAACACTTCATTGGTAGTGACACCTTTTCCGATCCCATCTTGATACATAAGATCATTGAAAGAGACACGATCAGATTTAAATCCCACTGTATTAACATTGGCTACATTATTTGATGTAATATCTATTCCCTTTTGAAAAGAGAGTAATCCTGATGCGCCTGTGTATATTGATCCATTCATAATAAACTCTTTCTAACTTACAGTAGTGATACTACTCAATGGAATTTCAACAGTATCGTCAGAATATAATAATGAGTAACCACCATAAGTATACTTATCTTTGATAGTTGTATCTGTAATCACTTTATTATCAGAGTCAAGTAACATAATAGATCCATCAGCATTGTACTTAAATCTATTATCAGCATCAAGTGCCACTCTATATGCTGTTGGATTACCATCTGTATCGGAAATCAATCCATTTGCATCATATTGTACATTTTTGTCTGCAACTTTATCTTTAAGACCATCATATACACCTGTAAACTGTTGTGCTTTTACAAAAAGTTCACCATCTTTGTTATCAACAGTTACAACTTGATATATTTTATCTTCACCTACATCATCTGTTTCACCTGTTTTAATAGATCTTCCGATCATATTTGAAGCAGTTGATAAAGCAGAAGCAGAATAAGAAGCTTGAAGTGCTGTCATTGCTGTTGCCATATCTTGATTTGATTGGATTGTTGACATTTTAAGCTGACTATCCATCAAAGCTGCACTATCCATAGGTTTAGTTGGATCTTGTTGCTTCATCTCTTCAAGCATAAGTGTTAAAAAATCATTATTTGTTAGTGTATCATTACTAACTGCTGTTGTGTATGCATTACCATCAAAACCTGTTGAACTTGAACTTGTTACATTATCTACTGCCATAATATTCTCCTATATAGTTTTTTCATCAAAAAAGAAATTTACAACTTTTTCAGGACTCATAGAGTCTTGAACTCGAATCGCAAGTTTCTCATCAATTACAATGATATCTCCAACGCCAATAACTCTTTCATTTACAAATATATCGCCACCACCGCCAGCAACTTTGTTTAATGAAAGAATATCACCTTCTGTAAAATTTAAAAACTCTTTTACTGTGATATCAGTATGTCCCAATATAACATCAACAACCGCTTCTGTATCTACTAAAACATTGTAATCTTGTGTTGTAATTTCCATAATTTTTCTTTATACCTGTATTTTCATAAATTATATCATAAAAAAGTTGATTTTGTATAATACTAAAGCAACCTTTTTTATACTATTTATACAAGAGCATCCAATGAACCCAACATAGTTTCAAGTTTTGATTCTATATTTCCATCAAAATTTCCTAAATCACTTGCGATCACCACTCCACCTGCTGTTACATTTATATCTTCTTGTAAACTTACAAAACTATCAAATTTGAGCTGATCTTTCAACGCCATATAATCTTTTGGATTGAGATGTATGGTAACTTTTGAAGATGTTTTTATTTTATCCATCATTCCAGAGATCGTTTCTTTTGCAATATTTTGAGAGTTTTCACCGAGCTCTATCCCGATAATTTTTTTGGCAATAGAAAAAGATGTTTTGACTAATTTTGTTTCCATTTGAAAAGTTGCTTGCTCAAAAAAAGTAGAATAATTTTTCAGATCTTTTAACGCTTCGATAAGTTGCTTATCTAAATCTCTGCCTTTTATACCATCATTTTCAATTGATTCTACTCTTTGCCCTATTTGCAACATTGTTTGCTGTAAATTTTTTATCTCTTGAAGTACTGGATCAACATTTCCATTGATTGTTTTATCATTGAGTACAGCGACATTTTTCATTTGATCATTTTGATTCTGGTCATTTGATATAAAAGTACCCAATTCATAAGGGGTAACTTCACTATTTGATTTGATAACTTTTGATGTTGTATTTACATTATTACTTGTTGCCATTTTTATTCCTCATCATCAATTCGTTCTATTTCACCACTTTCTAACAATCTCATAGCCACATCAAGTATTTTTCTTTGTGCATCTTCGATATCTTTGATCTTCGTACGACCAAGCATCTCAAACTCTTCTTGAAATCTACCTTGTGCTCTTTGTGACATAGATCCCATGATAATTGCCATATCTTCTTCTGTTGCATTTTTCAGTGCGATTGTTAAATCTTCTGTTTCAATATTTCCCAATACTTTCATGATATCACTTGGATCAAGTGCTAGTAAGTCTTCAAAAACAAACATATTTTCTTTGATTCGTGCGGCAAGAACTGGATCTAATCCATTGATATTTTCTAAAATTTCAGTAGATTTCGATCCTAATTTATTGAGCATATCCGCAACAGTTTTCACCCCACCAACGGTTACAATAGAAGCCAACAACGACTCTAGTTTTTTCTCCAACACTTGAGACATAGAACGCACAATACTAGGAGATACATCTTTTATGGTTGCCATCTGCATTGAAATTTTTACTTTAAGTGTATCATCAAGTTTCGACAATACAGCAGAAGCATCATCTGCATCCATATGTGCTAAAACAACAGCAATAGTTTGAGGTGATTCATCTTTTATAAAATCTGCAAGTTGTTTCGGATCGATATTCTCAAGATATGCAAAAGACTGTTTCGCTTCTTGGAGTCGTGCTAACTTTGCTAGTACCTTATCTGCTTCTGCTTTTCCTAAAGATTTATATAAAATATCTTTTGCATAGTCAAATCCACCAGAGCTAATATACGAACTAGACTGAATAAATAAATGAAACTCTTCTAGTATTCCCAACGAAGTATCTTTATCTATAGATCGTATTTGAGTAATAGCAATAGATAAATCTTCAACTACATCTTTTGGTAAACTTTGAAATATTTTTACAGTAGCTTCTTCACCTATTAACACACAAAAGTGTGCTACTTTTTCAATCATAGGCATACCGTCTAATAAATTTTTTATAGATTCTTTCACTATTTCTTACCTTTTAAGATTTTAACTTCATATCACCTTCATTCAATAGCATCATAATCATTTGTGCTATATCATTTGGGTGTTCGTTGACACTTTTTTCAATTTGTTCAATAAGTACTTCATATTTAGCTGATTCTTCTGCGCTTAAACCATCTAAATTACTTAAAATCTGACTTTTTACTTTTGCTCTAAGTTTAGTGTGTTCTGATCTTGAGTCAAACTCATCAAATAGATGCTCCATATCTTCATCACTATTTTTACCACCAGAAACATTTTCACCCAAAAGTGATATATCGTTATTAGCTATAAACTTTTTATAAAAAATAAACAATAAAATCATCGCAATCAGATACTGAATATATTCACTATACTCTTTAAGAATAGATTGTGGAGTGTATACTCCAAATATATCTTCTGTATTTTCTGATACACTAGAAGTATCACTTCCAAATGGCTGAAGACCTATAAATTTAAATGACTTTACAGTAACACTATCTCCTCTTTGTTCTTGATACCCAATAGCCACTTGCACAATTGAATTTAAACTTGTAATGAACTCTTCTTTATCTTCAAGTTTTTCTAATACTGCAGAATCATAAGTAACAGCTGCTGTAATCTTTGAGATACCTGCATAAGCATTATCTTGTTCACTAATTATTTTTTTAGAAATCTCATAGTTTGTAACATTTTTTGCTTCTTCTTTTGAAGTCTTTTTTGTTTTTAAATTATTCATTTCATCTGGATCTTCGATATTGCTTTCAGCACCTGGAATACCACCAACTAGAGGTTCTTGTGCATCTAACTTCGCTTCACTTTCTGTTGTTTGCTGACTTCTTATCGTTCCTTCTGGTTCATAAATCTCTTGGTTGATGATCTTTTTTATAAAATCAAGCTCGATAGAAACTTTTGCAACAACTCTTTGATCCCCTATAAAAGGTAATAATAAGTCTTTTATCTTATTTTCATAATCTTTTTCTAATTTTGTTTTATATTTTTCATGTTCGATATACTTTAAACTTTCTACACTCTCGGCATTGTTTTCAAGTAAAGAACCATTTTGATTGATCAGTTTTATATTTTCTGGTTTGAGTTTTGGAATAGCAGAAGCGATAAAATTTTTGATACCTTCTATTTGACGCTGTGATAAGGCAGTACCTTCTCGTAAGTTTAATACAGCAGAAGCAGATGGATCTGTTTTTCGTTCTGTAAATACAGTTTCTTTAGGGATCGCAATTTTCACACTAGCAGATAATATACCAGAGATTGATTCTAATGATCGCCCTAGCTCACCTTCTAATGCTCTGAGATATTTTACTTGATTTTCAAAGTTTGTTGTCCCCAATGAACTTTTATCAAATATTTCCCATCCTGTATGTTTTGTAGTTGAAGCATCACTTGTAACGAGTTTTATTTTTGCGATATTAATATTGTTTTTATTTGTTTTTAAAGTGAGGTTATTACCTGATCCTACAATAGAATAAGGAATAGAAGCTGCATCAAGCTCACTACTCGCTAGCATAACTTGTGCTTTTGTTAAATTCGATGATATTGTATAATTTAATTCTTCATCTTGTGCTTTTATATTTGAATATATTAATAAAGCAATCAAAAACAGAAATAATACAGAAAACCCACCTATTATTACTGCTCTTTGAGCCGAATTAAGATTATTTATAAACTTAAACATTTGTTCCATATTTATCGCATCCTATTAGTTTTTACTTGAAGCATCTATCATAGTCTTGAACCATGAAGAGTCTTTTTTGATCGAATTTTGTACTGCATTAAACATAACACTATTTTTAGACATTTCACTCATTTGAGTATCTAAGTTTACATTGTTTCCATCATTTTGTTCTACTAAACCTTTGACTTCATACATTGAAAAATCATTTTTATCAAAATCATCCATAGGTTTCATATGCATATTATGTGTTATTGATAATTTTAAGTTGTGTTCTTTTTTTGCCTTACTCAAGCTATTTTCAAAGTTTAAATCTTTTGTTTTATATTCAGGGGTATCGATATTTGCAATATTAGAAGAGATAACCTTTTGTCTTTCCCCTCTAAAGTTTAGTTGTTCAAATAAAAGTTCTGATACGCTACTTGCATGCATTTTTATACCTTATTATCTTCCATTACCAATAGAATCAATAACTTTACCATTGATCTCATCGATTCCTGTCAGTGCTTTTTGAGATTGTTCAAATTTTCTTTGTGCTTCTATGAGTCCTACCATTGTTTTTATAGTATTTACATTACTCTTTTCCAATTCATATTGATTCATAAAATTAAATGGATTTGCCACAACTGCAATAGTTTCATCAGATTTTGCTGTATAATTATTGTTTCCAACTTTATCTAAATTTGTAAAGTCTGTTTGTATCAAGCCTATTGTATCTTTAAAATTAGGATTAGTTGTATTTATTGGATTGTTATTATTGTCAAGAATAGGATATCCATTTTGATTTACAAGCGTATTATCAAGAATTTTAAATGAGCCATCTCGTGTATATTCTACATCTCCTTGAGCATTTTGTACTTTAAAAAACATACTTGGATCTTGTATAGCAAAATCAAGAGGATTGCCTGTAGTGATTATTGCACCAGCTTCTTTACTTGTGTAGCTAGTATCAATTTTAGGTATAGTATCCATGATTTTACTCTCTTTTAAAACAACCTCATCTTTTTTTTCTTGTTGTCGTAAATATCTGTTAAATGATCCTTCTGCTAAATTTTCTTCTTTAAATCCAACAGTATTTGCATTTGCTAAGTTATTTGATATAACATCGACTCTATTAAGCTGATTTACCATACTTGCTGTTAATTGATGTATACCTTGTGTCATAACTTATTCCTTTTACTGATTTGAAAACTCTGATATAAGTGATTCGATATCATCACTATTTACGATATCATTTGAGTCACCTGAAATGTGTTTTGCTATTTGCACTTCTGCTCTATCTGAATCATCTTCAAATATCCCATTTAAATAACTACTTAATTTTTTGATAACAGCCATTACTCTTTCGATCTTTTGTCTGTTGATATCATGGTACTGCATCAATTCCATCGCTTCAAAAACTTTATTGTTTTCTCCATCTACTTTTGCTGCAAGTTCTTTTGAGTCTTCTATCAGTGCTTGTGCACTTGTAAGATTTTCAGCAAACACATTTACATTTGGAAACTTTTTAGAGAGTGATTCGAGTAGTTCAGATTGTTGGAGAATAAATTCTGCCATATTTTTATTGTATTTTGCTATTTCTGAGTTTTCATCTAATATAAAACTTAAAACATCAAATATTTTCGATGCTTTCTCTTCGCTATCATCAGCTACATCATTTAACTGATTTACAACTTTATTTTCATCACTCACTGGTAAAGGGTATTGATTGTTATTTATCTTATTTTCTATTTCTGTGTCAACCGATTTTGTATTTGATGCTGTAGCTTTTTCTTCATCGTCATCTACAATCCCATCAATGCCTGCCAAAATCTTGTCAACATCCATTTCATCTATTGTTTCGCTATCTACAGTATCTGTATCTGCAGCAGTAACTCCATCAACAGTAACATCAGATTCTGATTTACCTTTTTCTTCTGGTTCATCTGTAGTAGTTGGTGAAGAATCTTCATCAGCCTCTTGTGTTTCTTCTTCTACTTCGTCAAAGAGTGTATCATCTGCACCACTCATCAATGCTTCAATTTCTTCCTGACTCATACTCATAATTATACCTTAACTAGACCATCTAGTTTTTCTTTTAGAATTTCAGCACTAAAAGGTTTTACAATATAATTATTTACTCCAGCTTTTAAAGCAGATATCACTTCACCTTTTCCACCTTCGGTTGTAATCATGACAATAGGCACTTTTTTATCAGTTGTTCTAATTGTTTTTACCAATTCAAGTCCATTCATATTTGGCATATTCCAATCAGTTAAAACAACATCATAGTTATTGTTTTCTTGAAATAACTTCCATGCAACCACTCCATCTTCTGCTTCATCAAAATCCTCTTTTGATACGCCTAGCTGCTGAACTACATTTCCGATAATTCTTCTCATTGTAGAACTATCATCTACTATTAATATTCTCATAACATCCCTTTAAAATATAAAATAAAATACTAAATACATTATACTTAACTTTCTTTAAAATTTATCTTAATTTACTTTTATATATCTTTAATGCAAAGTGATGTAAAATATTAGTAATTAATACTAAATAAGGATTTCATATGATTAGAGGATTATACACAGCAGCAGGTGGTATGATAGCACAGCAGCAAAATATTGATGTGATATCAAATAACATTGCCAATGTAAATACTTATGCATTCAAACAAGACCGAGCAGAATTTCAAGACTTAATGTATCAATCTTTAAACTATACAGCAGGAGCAACTTCAGAAACAACCAATAATCCAACAGGAATCGATACAGGATTAGGTGTACGAGTAGCAGGCATACAAAAAAACTTTATACAAGGAAACTTGCAAGAAACTGGAAATACTTATGATCTAGCTATTCAAGGGAATGGTTTTTTTCAAATTATCACACCTCAAGGAGAAACAGCCTACACAAGAAATGGTGCATTTAAACTTGATAAAGATGGTGCTATGGTTAATGGTTCTGGATATAAGCTTGAACCAGAAATAGTTATTCCGTCTGATTTAATTAAAATCTCAATTGCGCAAGATGGTACAGTAACAGGACAAGATGCGGCTACAGGTGATATCCAAGATTTAGGACAAATTGATCTTATCAACTTTATCAATCCAGCAGGGTTAGCACCACAAGGAGATAGCCTCTATTTAGCTACAGAGATATCAGGTGATCCTATTCAAACTGAACCAGGAATAGATGGAATGGGAACAATTAGACAAGGTATGATTGAAGGTTCAAATGTACAACTTGTAACGGAAATGGTTAATCTGATCACTGCCCAAAGAGGATATGAAGCAAATTCTAAATCAATTAATACAACTGATTCTATGTTACAAACAGTAAATGCATTGAAAAGATAACATCATTTTATAACAAATGGATTTAACTGAATTAAAAAAAAGAAGAGAAGCAAAACTTCTAGAACATAAACAAAAGAAAAGAGCATATTACCTCAAATCAAAGATGCAAAAAAAGCAAAATGATATCAAAAAAGTAAACTCTATTGATTATGAAGTTGAGCTTTTTGGAGGTAATTTTACAGAAAAATTACGAGACATTGCCAAAAAACAAAAACAACATATGGTATCAAGAGAAGTGATAATTAGTAAAAAAGTTCAAGAGTATCGCTCTAAAAAACAACAGTACTATGCAGAAAACAAAGAAAATCGTTTAGAATACGATAAAGAATATAGAGACAAAAAAAAAGAAGAACTTAAAGAGTATAGAAAAGAATATTATAAAAAAAATAAAGAAAAGATCCTCGAACAGCAAAAACAAAATAGACTAAATAAGAAATTGGAAAAATAATTATGGCAACAGATTTATCAAAATTAATACAAGATAGTTTTACCCTTACCTTAACTGGTCTTCTCGCAAAAGATGCAAAAATTATCCAAATTACCAAAGCACATATAAGAGATCTTGAAGAAACTCAAATCTATAAGATAGACTCTCTTTTTAACTTTTCAACTCTTAGTTCTAAATTTTCTTTTTTAGTTCCAGCACCAACTGCATCATTGATTTTTAACACAATGATGGGATCGCCCATCACTGATTTGGCAGATGAATTTGATGATGATACAGAAGATGCAATAGGCGAATTTATTTCAAATACATCAGGAAGTTTAACAACTGCGTTAAATGGATCTGAATTTGAAGATATTGGACAAACAAAATTTAATATTTCACACAAAGAAGTTATAAAAGGTGAAGAGGTAACACATCTTGAAAACACCTATAAATTTAGAGTCGATTTAGAAGACCATGAACTTACTTTATTTATCACATTTGAAGAAGAGATGTTACCCTATATTGAAGAGATTGCAAAATCAAAAATCACTTTTTACGAACCAAGAAAAGAACCAGAAGAAGAGATCCTAGAAGATATAGATACAGAGATTAAAAAAGATGAAGAAACCGATACAACTAAGTCAACTGATAATGAAGAAACAACTCCAAAAAACGATAAAAAATTAAAAAAAATTATCCTAGGCGTTGCTGCTATTTTAGGTGTGATTATTCTTTTATTTTTGATTCTTTTATTTACAGGTTTTTTTGATCAAGAGCCGCTTCCTGAACCAAAAAAAGTAGAAACTACTTCAGCAATTGTTCCTGTTCCTGTAGTTGAAGAGAAAGTAGAAATCGTAAAATATGATACTCTTCAAAAAGTTATCTTCAATACAGCTGACATCAATACAGAAAGAATCAACACAAAATTAGCAGAGCTTACAAAATACAAAGTTCTCAATAAAGAAGAACTTGAAGCCCAACAGCTAGCAGAAAAAAATCGTCTTTTTGAGAGAGAAAGAGAAAAAGAACTTCTGGCCTTTTCTAACAGAAATCACGAAGAAACTATTTATGAAAAACAGCCACTTGATATGCCTAGAGTGATTGATAAAAAAACAAAATTTGAAAATGAGACTTTTGCCCTTGCAAAAGATGATACAATGTCAGTAGATACAAACACTTCAACTGAAGCTAAAAAAAATAATACAACAGAACTAAGTGTAGTAAAAGATCTCACACTTGAAGACAATACAATGCAAGAGCATTCGCAACTACATTATGTCGTTACTAATAGTCTTAAATATTCTTTATTTAAGTCATTAGTGCAAGAAACAACCACCACGCAAGCAAGAATATCAATTTGTAATAATATGAGTGGAAAAACAACTATCTATATCGGACCATTCGAATCAGAATCATTGCAAAATACCATGATAACACTTGTGGGGAAAAATGATAGCCAGATACAAGTAAATGCAGAAAATATTACAGAAGAAGAATTTAATACGAGATGTAATCTCGAATAGTTTTTACAACTTTCTTCTTTGATTCTTCAATGTCATCAGATAAAAGGCTCAATCCAGCAGCATTTTGATGACCACCACCTTGAAAAATACTTGCTATTTTAGATACATCAATATTTTGTTTACTACGAAGAGATACTCTCACATTTCCATCCAAAACTCTAAAATAAGCAACAACTTCAACGATGCCAATACCTAAAACTCGATCAACAATATCATCACATTCACTTATTTCTGCACCTGTCTCTTTTAGCCAAATAGAGTCTAGATGAACTGTTGCGATTTTCCCTTCAGCAAAGAGATCAAGTGTATTCATAATCTTAACTACCATTTTAAATTTTCCTAAAGACTCTCTTTTATATAATTTCTCTGCAATGAATGAAACATCAATTTTACGCTTTAAAAGCTCACTTATAATAAGAAAGGTATCAGCATCTGTCCTAGGCGTTGTAAAAGCTAAACTATCATCATATATCCCAGTATACAAACATTCAGCAGTTTTTTTTGAAATAGATAATTGATTTACTTCAAAAAAACAATAGAGTAATTCAGCAGTACTTCCTTTTGAATCATCAACAATATTCAAATGAGCAAAATGATTATTTGATTGATGATGATCTATGCAAATACTCTGTACATCATCAGGAAATTTTGTACCTATACGCTCTTTATTTGCAGCATCAACATAAATAATGAGATCAAAAAACTTCGGTATTGTATTTGTGATTTTATCAAATTTAGATAAAAAGTTTAATTGTCGTGGTAACACTAATGAGCCATTAAAAACCTTATGCTTAATCTTATTTTCACTAAAATAATTACTCAATGCCAATCCACACGAAAGAGTATCTGCATCTGGATTTTTATGTGTAACTACTAAAATATAGTGCGCGTTAAGTATGGCTGCATATGCTTCTTTCATTAAATCACTATTATTCATCAATATATCCTAACTCAATCAATTTATCAAATATTTTTCCAGACATCGGTCCAGCTACACTTCCTCCATGCCCACCATGTTCGACCAAAATGGTTACCGCATATTTTGGCTTTTTGTACGGAGCATAAGTAGTAAGCCATGCTTGTGATCGCTGAAAGTACTCTAGTTCATGCTCTTTCATTCTTACTTTTTCTGATTGTGGAATCCCAACAACCTGAGCTGTACCAGTTTTTGCAGCAACAACTGTTTTTGATTTGATATGATACACTGCTGTTCCATATCTTTTATTTGCTACTTCATACATTCCTTCTTGAATAATTTTAAGATCTCGTCGAGAGATATTTGTATCAACACTTTTTATGAGACTATCATCTTTCAAAAAATGTGGCACTTGTAGTTTATTTGTAGCCATAGCACCTGTGTAGCGAGCTATTTGCATAGGAGTTACATTTATAAACCCTTGTCCAATAGATGCAACGACAGTTTCACCTACATACCATGGTAAGTTTCGCGTCTCTTTTTTCCACTCTTTATTTGGGTTGATTCCAACAGATTCACTTGGAAGATCAACACCTGTTTGGTGTCCAATTCCAAAGCGATCTAAAGTATTATGAATATTGTTGATTCCAACTTTTAAGCTTCCTTTATAAAAAAAGTCATCACAACTTTCTCTAATAGCTTTTATAAATGAAGTCTTTCCATGTCCAGTTGATTTCCAGCATCGAAAATTACGATCCCCTAATTGCATTTCACCATTACAATACACGCTATAATTTGGTGAGATACCATTTTCTAAAAAAGACAGTGCAACACCCATTTTCATAACAGACCCAGGAGGATACACTCCATTTATAAACTTATTCGTAAATGGGTGATTAAAATTGTTTTGTATCTCTTTCCAGTCTTTATGACTAATTCCATTTACAAATAAATTATTATCAAACTCTGGAAAACTTCCTGCTGCTAATAATTCTCCATTATCTACATCCATAACTACAACTGCACCAGCTTTGTCTCCAAAGAGATCATGAATATATTTTTGTAATTCAATATCAATAGTAAGCGTGATATCTTCTTTCTCTGACTTCACTTCATTGAGTACTTTGATTGTTTGATACAATGAGTTCACTTGAACTTCTTGATAACCTAGTTTCCCTCTTAACTTCTCATTATAATACTTTTCTATTCCACTTCTTCCAGAAGTTTCATAGTATTTACTCATAGGATCTTGATCAATATTTTGTTGACTTGTTTTTCCCATATATCCTAAAATATGCGCACCAACATCATTGTACAAATACTCACGAACCGTTGAAGACTGTATCTCTACATTTTCATTAGAATTAAATATTGTATAAAATTTAAAAAAATCATCATATGCTATATAATCAACAATCTTAACTAATCCATGTCTGTATGGAGAATCAAGCTGTTTATATTTTTTAATTAATTTCTCATATTCAAAGGCTGGGAAATATTTTACAATCAGTAATGCAACTTCCTCTACATCTTTAAATTCTTTAGAACTTCTCAAATGTGGCTTTATATTGATACTAAATCCCACTTTATTTACAGCAAGATACTTTCCATTTCTATCAAGTATAGAACCACGAGATGCTTCTGTATATATCTTTTTTATATAATTGCTTTGAGAAAGTTTTTCAAAATGTTCATTTGACATAATGCTCAAATAATACACGCGTCCTAATAGAAGTAAAACAATAAAAAGTATAAACCCAATAATAATTTTTAATCTCATAATAAAAATCCTACAATCAAAATATCAATAATAAAATTAATTCCAAAAGTTATAAGTATTGGAAGTTCAAATATGGAATAGAATAACACCATTAGATAAAAACACACATAAAAGAAAAATATAAATAAACAATCCAACATCAAAACAGATGAAAATAAATGCTTAATGCGAGGAATAATTAAATAATAAATTCCAAAACTAATTAAAGTAAGGGAAAAAAGCTTCAATCCTTGCGTATTTTCAATGATAAGAAAAGTGATGACTGAAAAGATCAATAAATAATTAAACTCTTTTCGAATCGCAATAGCAAAAATTTTAAAAACTACTCCCGCAAGAAAAAACGAAACAAAATAGGAACTAAATAAAATATTTAATATAGCTATGATAGATAAAATAAAAAAATATGGTGGAGTATATTTTTGTAACATAAAATTATAAATCCTCCAGTATATTGTCTCTAAATAACTCTTTTGAAAATGATTCAAACACTTCTTCTGATCCTGCCAATTTCAAACTAATGCTCTGACTAAATTGTTTATCTATTATTTCAATCTCATATTTTCCAATAATATATTCAATTTGTGAAAGTTGAGCATATTGTATCTCTAATTGTTTATACTTTAAATGAACATATTGCTTTAGTTCACTTGTATTAAGTACTAAATTCACAGCATCACTATACGCTTTTACAAGTCCACCCGTACCTAATCGTACTCCACCAAAATAACGCACAATTATAACAGCCGTATTAATGAGCTCTGCTCCTGACAAAACACTTAAAGCTGGTCTGCCGCTTGTACCTTTTGGTTCACCATCATCACTACTATTTTCTACTATTTGTTGAAATTCATTTAAATATCTGTATGCATACACAAAATGTCTCGCTTTTGGATGCTGCTCTTTGAGTCGCAACATCATACTATCAAAACTATTATATGGTGCTATAAATGCTATAAATTTTGATTTTTTGATCTCTAAAGTACTGGTAAATTCACTGTTAATAAATTGCATCAAAACTCAAATCAGCTCGTTAACTCACTATAAATATCTTTAATATTTCGTCCTGTTAATTTTGATAAGATTTTTGCTTTTTGCTTGGGAGGGAGCTGTAACTCTAATAAGTCATTTTCAGTAATAATACCTCTATTTTCTTGCTCAATATTTTTTATGATTACAACCCACTCCCCTTTTATAGGTGTTTTCTTAAGTTCTTCTAAAATAATACTCACTTTATTTTTATATCTTGTTTGAAATTTTTTGGTAAGTTCTTTTGTCACAAATATTTCTCTATTTTCATCAAGGGCATTGATCTCTTCAATAAGTTTCATCAGACGGTGTGGAGATTCATATAAAATAGCTAAATTCTCACTGTTCATAACTTTATCAAGCATATCAGATCTATTTGATCCTTTATGTGGTAAAAAACCAAAAAAAGTAAATGTAGTATTTGAAAATCCACTACTTGCATATGCTGTCAAAATAGCATTAGCTCCAGGTAACACATCATAGTCTATATCATTTTCTAAACAAAAATCCACTAAAAAACTTCCAGGATCGCTCACACATGGCATACCTGCATCACTCATATAGATACAGTTTTTTGTTTCTAAAAGTAGTTGGTTTTCTTTGGTTAAAAAATCTTTTTCATTATGGGAATGTAAACTGATATAATCAAATTGGGGAAAAGTTATCTCAAGTCTTTGAGATATTAAAGAAATGAGTTTTTTTGTAACTCTTGTGTCTTCACACAAGATAAGTTCACCATCTTTTAAAACTTCTATAGTTCTAAAAGATATGTCTCCTAAGTTTCCAATAGGAGTGGGAACAAATGCAAGCATTATTTCATTGCGTATCTAGCTTTGAATTTCTCAACTCTACCAGCAGCATCAACAATTTTTTGCTCACCTGTAAAGAACGGGTGAGAATCTGAAGAAATTTCTACATTAATTACATAATGCTCAACTCCATCAATCTCTTTTGTTTTATCTGATTTTACTGAAGAAGTAGTAATAAACTCTTTTCCTGTTGAAACATCAACAAACACTACAGGATGTACTTCTGGGTGAATATCTTTTTTCATTGTATTTTCCTTTTATTTTATCTTAAAAGGTCGAGTCTAGGTGTCGCCCTTTATTTTTAAAGTTGCGAATTATACATCCTTTAAGCTAAAACTAGAATAAATCGATAGTACTATTATCAGTTTCGTTGTAAATTGCAATTTTTCCTCGCCCTTTATTTTTAGCTTCATTGAGAAAATTATCTGCATTTTTGAGGACTTGATTGATATCATCGCTATCAGCAGGGAAAGAAGATATTCCGATACATATCGTTTTTTGAAGCACCTGCTGTGTGACACTATTCACGATGATCTTTGTATTTGCAAACTCTTTTACTAATTTTTTTGCTATGCTTTCTGCTTCATCATTTGACTTTAAATTCACCAATGCTATCACAAACTCATCGCCTGTAAGCCTTGCAACTATATTATCATTATTATCTATACTTTTATGAATCACTTTAGCCAGTTCGACGAGCACTTTATCCCCTATATCAAAATCAAACTCTTCAATAACCGCCTTAAATGCATCAATACCAATCATCAAAAAAGATATGGTTTCCTCTTTTTTATTTGAAAGTGTTATGATTTTTTGAATATGATCAATAAGATAATGTCTATTATATACATTTGTTACACTATCTACTGAAGAAGCATCTATATGAATTTTCTTGAGTATTCCATTTTGTAGAATAGGTGAGATTTGAAAAAAAATAGCATCAATATATTGTTTATCATTATGTACGACATCATATTTTTCTTGAGTATCAACATTAAATGAAACTACAGCATTTAAATTTGTATGGGTATTGATGATAAAATAAAAAGAAAATTTTTCATCCAAATAAAATTTTTCACCTTTTTTCAAAATTTCTGTAGAAATTTCATTTTTCAGATCAAACAATGAAAAATCTATATTATCTATCTTATATTTTTCATACAACCAATCCACAAGCATCTCTGCCATTTCTATTATGTTTTCACTATATTGCAACTGGTCATATAAGCTATACAAATTTTCTACTTTAAGCAGTTTAGTATTATCCTGAATAGCTTCATGAATTAGAGTAATTATTTCATTTTTCATATACTATACTAACTCTAATAAACTTAGCTTTGAATAAATCTTATATCGTATATTTTTATACTCAAAACTTAAATAATTTGCATGAAGAAGTAATCTATCATTGCCAGTAGCATCATATCTTTCTTCTTTTAAGAGTGTTTTGAGCAGATATCGATCAGCAATATCTTCATCAATACCATAAATAGGATCGCCTACGATTCTGTGTCCTATACTTTCTAAATGTACTCGTATTTGATGTTGTCTTCCTGTATGTGGTGTCGCTTCGATAAAAGTTTGATCTTTTTCTTTATCATATCGTAAAGGTTTTATAAAAGTGAGTGATGCTTTTCCATCTTCTGAAGTCTGCATTTTTACACCTATTTTACTGTTGATTGCTTTTCGTATGCCACTATCTATTTTAAATTCATCTTCAATTTTGCCTTCAACTACAGCTAAATAGTTTTTATCATAGAGCTTATTTTCAAACATCTCTTTTAAGATAATATCGCTATATTTATTTTTTGTCACAAGCACGAGTCCTGATGTCTCTTGATCGATACGATGTGCTAAATTTGCAGTTTCACCAAAATGATATCGTATCTCATCTAGTAAAGTATACTCAGTATTTCTCGAAGTTGGATGTACCATCACGCCTGAAGGCTTATCAAAAACAGCAAAGTCATCAGTTTCAAATATAGGTTTTAAGCCACGAGTATGTCCTTCAAATAATGCTATTTGAATAAATTCACCTTTTACTTTTTGTCCATTTTGTAAAACTTTATTATTTTCATCAAACACACGACCTTTTGCTAAAAGTTTTTGTGATGTTGAAACAGTTAATGGAGTCTTATCGATAAGAAATTGCTGTATTTTTTTGCCAGAATCATTTTCAATAAGAAATTTTTTTAACATAAATGGCATTTTAAACCTTATATCTAATTTATAAAGTTTTATTATAACAAAAAGCTATCTAATAACATATTAAGTAAGAGTTTTGTAGAATTAGTAACTTTTTTACACACTAAGGAGAGATGTGAGTGATATAACATTGGTTGTTTTATGTGCAGGTGAATCTTCACGATTTGAGCTATGCGTTAAAAAACAATGGATCAGAATCGATGATGAACCACTGTGGTTACATGTGACAAATAGACTATCATCTTATCATCAGTTTCAAAAAACTATTGTAGTTGGTCACCACAATGAACTTGACTATATGAAAAATTTTTCGGATGACATCACATTTGTTCAAGGTGGCAACTCCCGACAACAATCAATTGCAAATGCACTCCAACATACTACTTCTGATTTCGTTATGATTACTGATGTGGCACGCTCTTGTGTGCCACAATCAGTGATCAGTGAGCTTATTTCACATAAAGAAAAAGCCTCTGTAATTGTTCCTATTTTAAAACTCTCTGATACAGTTGTTTATGAAGATACAACTATAAATAGAGACCATGTAAAAATCATCCAAACTCCACAACTCTCCAAAACATCAGTTTTACTAAAAGCACTACAAACTACGCAAGAGTTTACCGATGAAAGTAGTGCGATTAAAAATATTGAAGAAACTGTTCATTATGTAACTGGTTCTCAAAAATCTACAAAGATCACTTTTGGAGCAGAGATAGACACACTAAGCTGTTTAGAAAAACCAAATACCAATATCTTTGTAGGAAATGGAATCGATATTCACCAATTTGAAAAAAATAAACAGATGGTTTTAGGTGGAGTGAAAATTGACTCTGATGTAGGTTTTAAAGCTCATAGTGATGGAGATGTTTTGATTCATAGTTTGATCGATTCACTTTTAGGAGCTATAGGAGCTGGAGATATCGGAGAGTTTTTTCCAGATACAGATCCACAATACAAAGGTGCAGATTCAAAAGAATTATTAACTTATATTATAACTTTTATAAGAAATGTAGGATATGAGATAATCAATGTAGATTTGAGTATTTTAGCACAAATACCAAAAATAAATCCACACAAACAAAGCATAAAAACATCACTAGCAAAATTGCTAAATGTCAAGAAACAACAGATCAACATAAAAGCAACCACTGCTGAAAAAATGGGATTTGTTGGAAGAGAAGAAGGTGTAGTAGTACTTAGTAGTGCGACACTTAAATATTATGATTGGACAAAAAAATGAATATACTAATACTCGATGAAGAAGTTTATTTAGCACAAAAAGTTGCTATGAGACTACAAGAAGAAGGAAATAATTGTACGCATGTTTCAAATATCAAAGAGATACAATTTGATACGCAATACGACGCAGTACTACTCTCAACAAATATCAGTAGTAGTGATGTACATAAGATCATCGTGCATTTTAAAAAGAGTATTGTTATTTTGCTCGTTTCATATATCAACGATACAACAGTAACAAAACCACTTAAAGATGGAGCGAGTGACTATATTGTAAAACCATTTATCATGGATGAACTCGTACGAAAAATTTATCATTATGATGAATTTAAACGACTCAAACAAAACAATATGAACCTAGAAAATTATATCAGTTTTGCATTTAATAATATTGAAAATGAAAATGAGATACCAAAAACTTTACCTTTTGCTATCGAGGTAAAAGATCAAAGAATTGCAGATAAAATTGTATTTGATGTTGCAAAAAAACTCAATAAAACGATTAAGTTTATTTCACTAGAAAAGCAAACCAAAATAAATCCAAGTGAATTTAAAGAGGAACTCCTTTATATTTACGACTTTCATTATGCAAAAAAAGCTTCTAAAGATCTCATTTTAAATACTATCGCAGACTATGATGTAATAATTTGTTCACTCGAAGAAATCGGAGAAATAGCATATCCTAAAATCACAATAGAATCTTCAAATAAGCTTTCCGTAGTTGACTCAATTTTAACCATAAATGATTATGTAAAATTGATGGTTGTAAGTTTTCAAAACAAGTATCCAGATACAGAACTCAGTCGAAGACTCGGAATTAGCAGAAAATCACTTTGGGAAAAGCGAAAAAAATTCGGTATCGAAAAAAATAGAGGAAACTAACTCATGAGAAAATTTTACCTAACACTTGGATATAGTGGACTCAGTCCAAAAGCTCCTGGAACTGTAGGAACTTTTGTTTCTTTGATTTTAGGAATGTTTCTTTTGCAATACATCTCTATTACAACACTTTTTTTAATAGCACTTCTTATCTCTGTATTTTCTGTAAAACAGATCAATATCTATGAAAAAGAAGTAGGTACACATGATGGTTCGGAAATAGTGATCGACGAGCTAGCTGGTATGTGGATCGCATTGGGATTTGCTGGTGTTACTGCTGATAATTATATTATGGCTGCTATCGCTTTTGTTTATTTTAGAATCTTTGATATTTGGAAACCTTCATTAATAGGGAAGATAGATAGAGATGTAAAAGGTGGTTGGGGTGTTATGGGTGATGATATGCTTGCTGGTTTTTTTGCAGGTATAAGTACAAGTATGACCTACTTTTTATTGCTAAAATACGGTATTTTATAAACACTAACCACTAGAAGTTTGGAGAATTTTTCTCCAAACTTCTAGTCAAACTTCATAGAAAAATCTAACCAAGTTGCTTGGTGAATAATACTTCCACTACTAATCGCATTGATTCCTGTGTCAAGATATGACTCAATAGTTTTTTGTGTAATATTTCCACTAGCTTCTAATAATATATGTGGATAGACTTCATCTCTATACTTTGAAACTTCTTTGATCTGATCTGGAGACATATTATCACACATGATGATATCAGCACCAGCTTTCATCGCTTCTTTTACTTGAGCAAATGTTTCACACTCTATCTCAATTTTTGTAACCCATGAAATTCTTTTTCTAGCTTTTTTCACAAACTCTTCAAGATTGTCAATTGTTTTTAAGTGTGTATCTTTTAACATCAAACAATCATCGAGCCCAAGTCTATGGTTAATCGCACCACCTACTCTACTCGCATATTTTTCAAAATTTCGTAATTGTGGTCGAGTTTTTCTTGTGTCTAAAAGTACTACTTCACTATCTTTTAAAAGTTTTGCGTATGAGTTTGCACTTGTTGCAATTCCTGATGCATGTTGTAAAAGATTTAGAAAAGTTCGCTCACTACTTAAAAGCACGGAAGCTTTCCCTTCAAGTTCAGCAATTATGTCACCTTTACGAACATTTTCACCATCTTTGATCAAAAACTTACAGTCAAACTTTTCAGCTCTTGCTAATACTCTTGCATATTTTACACCCGCTAGGATACCGTCATCTTTAGCAATCACACGAGCAGTAAATCGTCCTTTTGGAGCGATATCAAAAAACAGATCCCCTCTTCCATTATCTTCAACGATTGCATTTTTAACAAATTTTCTTATATTTATACCCATAGTTTATACCTCAAACATTCTATTTAGTGCAAGTTTTGCATATTTTGCTGTTTCTTCAGGGATAATAATTTCATTTTCAAATTCTTCATTTTTGATAGAAATCAAAGTATTATACAAATCTTCGATAACAGTTTCATTCATCGTTGGACATTCTGGTTTCGTAGAACTCAATACATAAGTATTTTTAGGACGCAATCTATTTACCATATTAAATTCTGTTCCAACAACCACTTTCTGATCAGGTGAGATCTCTTTTGTAATGTAGTTGATAAGTTGAGAAGTAGATCCTGAAAAATCTGCCTTTGCAACAATCGCTGGATCACACTCAGGATGCACAGCGACTAAAATATCTGGATATTTTTCTCTATAAAACTCGATATCTTCAACTGTAAAAAGTTGATGAACAGAACAAAAACCATTAAAACAGATGATATCTGCTTTTACAACATCTTCTATAGCATCAATCCCAACAACTGCTGATTTAAGATTCATCTCGTTTGCAAAATTTTGCCCTAAACATCTATCTGGAACAAAAAATATTTTTTTACCACTTTCCAATCCTCTTGTGATGATTTTAAAAGCATTTGAACTTGTACAAACAAGTCCACCCATTTTTCCAACTTCTGCTTTTACTTCAGCAGATGAGTTGATATAAGTAATAGGTAAAATATCTTCATTTGCAATTCCAGCTGCATTTAAAGTTTCTAAGTTTGATTTAAAATATTGGACATCAATCATTTTTGCCATCGCACAACAGGCAATTTTTGGCATCATTACTCTTTTTTCTGGTGCAAGAACTTTTAAACTCTGCCCCATAAAACCAACACCACAAAAGATAATATTTTTTTCTTTTGCAGCCATTCCTCGTTTTGCAAGCTCTAAACTGTCACCTGTGATGTCAGCCATATCAAAAACTTCATTTTTTTGATAAAAGTGAGCAACGATTGCAACATCAAGCTCTTTTTTTAATTTTAGTATCTCTTCTTTAAAATCCATTTATTTATATCCTAAACTTTCTCTATTTGAAAATATATCAAAATTTAGATAAAATACGCCTATTAACACAAAGGAATTTTATGGACTTTTTCACAAATCCAAATATCATATTTTATATTTTAGCTTATTTGGTTGGATCTATTCCATTTGGATTACTTCTAGCAAAGAAATTTGCAGGAGTAGATGTACAAGCATCAGGAAGTAAAAGTATCGGTGCTACAAATGTTTTACGAGTAGTAAAGCAAACAGATCCTGCTTTAGCAAAAAAATTAGGAATCGCAACAGTATTACTAGATGCAATAAAAGGAGCTGTTGTGATTTTAATCGCTATGGCATACGGTATGAGTACTGAAACATTATGGGCGATTGCTGTTATCAGTATACTTGGGCATTGTTATAGTGTGTATTTAGGTTTTGAAGGTGGCAAAGGTGTGGCTACTGGTCTTGGAGTATTTTTAGTACTCATTCCGATTCCTACAATTATTGGTGCCATTGTTTGGGGATTTTGTGCAAAGGTACTCAAAGTTTCTTCTGTATCTTCTTTGTTAGGACTTATGTCAGTTATCGTTGCTGCTATTTATTTTAATAATGGTTTAGAAATAGAGTCAAATGCACCGATGTATATCATCGCATTTATAATTTTTTATAAACATATTCCAAATATCGTTCGATTGTTTTCTGGAAAAGAGAACAAAGTTGCTTAAAAAAACAACTACCATGAAAGTATCTATTGATAATTTGACTTTTAAAACTATCATAGGTATTTTGCCATTTGAAAGAGTAACAAAACAAAAAGTTGTACTCAATATCTCTTTTACTTACAAATTTACCAAAGGTCAAGAAGATTTTATCGACTACAGTCATGTAGTAAATATGGCAAAAATAATTATGAAGCAAGAGAAGTTTAAACTTATCGAAGATGCTATTATCTATCTTAAAAGAGCATTAAGTAAAGAGTTTGAAGTCTCAAAGTTAAAAGTGCAGATAACAAAACCAGATATTTTAAAAGATTGTATTGTGAGTGTAGGAAACGCTTAAATATAAAGAAACTAAATGATATCTAAGAAATCACTCTTATAGATGATGATTTCATTAGTATTTTTATTATAAATAAATCTTTTATCACCCTGCTTTACTTTCTCGAGGATGATACTTTTTATTTCCCTATTAGATTTATTGTGTTTTTTCATCAACAAGAAAAAATCTTTTACATCCAAAAATTTCATCTGATGTGTATGCGAAATTTCATTTTTTACGACTGCTTTATGCTCTTTTGATTTTTGCTCTTGATGATCTAGTTTGTAAATATTTCGCATCTCATTAAAAGCACTTTTGAGAAGATCAACTTCGCTTTGAAATACTTCCAATACCTTAGATTGATTTTTATCTAAACGGTCAATTTCACTTGTATATTGTTTTTTCATAAACTTGATAGTTTTCTTCAGAAGATGAATCTGCTCATCTTTAGAGCTCAGTATTTTTTCTTCTAATTCTTTATAATTATTGGGAGTTGGATCTTTTATGGTTGCTGTTTGTTGTGTTTTTGTACTGTTTTCATCAATATAAACAAAAATTTTTCCATCTTTCTTGATAGATTCTAGTTGCCCTTTTTTTATACGATAGTGTATTCCCTGTAGGGATAATCCTAAAATACTAGCGGCTTCGTTACTAGAAACTAACTTTTTCAAAATATTGCCCTTTACTATCTATTTTAAGTTCATTATACAAAAGATTATGTTAAATTCTGATAATTATAATAGGAGATTGAATTAATGGACATATTGACAATAATTGTTGCAACATTATTTTTATCATTAGTCTTAAATTTACTCTTAAAAAAAATCAATATATCTCCAATAGTTGGATACATATTTACAGGGATGATAGTTGCATTTTTTATTGATCTTGCGGCCATAAGTAAAAACTTTATTTCACATATTGCAGAATTTGGTATCGTTTTTTTAATGTTTACTATTGGTCTGGAATTTTCACTCAAACATTTAAAACAAATGAAAAAAGAAGTTTTTGTATTTGGAACTTTACAAGTGGTTTTAAGCACGGTAATTTTTATGTATATTGCACATTTCCTTTTTACATTTGATATGCAAACATCCATTATAATTGGAGCTGCATTAGCACTTTCTTCAACTGCCATTGTATTGAAAACGCTCAATGAAAGTGGGGATATTCATAGAGTATATGGAAGAAATAGTGTTGGTATCTTAATATTTCAGGATTTGGCTGTCATCCCAATCTTGCTTATGATAACCATACTTGCTGACTCTTCTGTATCACTTCAAAATATTCTTTTCAATACTCTTTACTCAGCAATTATAGTAGGTATCATTCTCTTTATTTTGGGAAAATATATTATAGAATTATTTTTATCCTATGTTGTAGATACTAAAATTGAAGAATTATTTATCATGTCCATTATTCTTATTGTACTGAGTTCCGCACTCTTGGCCCATTCATTTGGATTTTCCTATTCTTTAGGTGCTTTTCTTGCAGGTATGTTGATCGCTGAAACAAAGTACAAATATCAAATAGAAGCAGACCTCATTCCATTTCGAGATATTTTACTCGGTATATTTTTCATCTCGGTAGGACTGCAAGTCAATTTTACCACAGTTGTTGATAACTTTTTTATTATTGTAGGATTAACTGCAATTATTTTAGCCCTAAAAGTGGTAATAATTTTTACAATATTAAAGTTTTTCATCTCAACAAGTAGAGCTATTAAAACAGCTTTAACTTTAGCCCAAGTAGGAGAATTTTCTTTTGCCGTTTTAGCACTTGCAAGTACCAATAATCTACTCGATGACCAACTCAATCAAATCTTGATTTCTGTAGTTATATTATCACTTTTATTTACATCATTAGTGATAAGACATGTACGCTCTTTTGTAAAATACTTTTCAAAAGAAGAGCAAGATATTGATGAGCAAGTAATGGCAAATGCAGGTGTGAAAGATCATATTATTGTATGTGGATACTCATTATTAGGACAAAAGATTGTAAAAAAATTAAAGACTCTAGGTATTAATTATGTAGCTATTGAGCATGAAAGAGAGCATGTTAAGCAAGGAAAAGCAAACATGGATACAGTAATCTTTGGAAATGCTGCTTCAAAAACTATGTTAAATTCTTTAGATATAAAAAATGCAATAGGTGTTATCATAGCAATTGACAATGACGATAAAATAAGATTGATTACACAGGCTATTAAAGCAATTGATCCAAATATACCAGTAACAGTAAAAATTTCTCACGAGTCACAATTTAAAGATTTTGAAGATCTCAATATTGATGCATTTGTACATCAATATGAACTTGTAGCACGAAGACTTATTGAAAA
Organism: Arcobacteraceae bacterium; assembly: GCA_049650525.1. Taxonomy (GTDB): domain Bacteria; phylum Campylobacterota; class Campylobacteria; order Campylobacterales; family Arcobacteraceae; genus JAIOSF01. Next base: position 2,586 of record JBASAI010000214.1, on the reverse strand, counting down.
AGCTACTCGGTGTAAATTAAAAGAAAAGGTATGATAAATGGCAAGTTATAAATATGAATTAGATAATGATTTGGAGTTAGAGGAACCAAAAAAATATAAAGTACTCTTACTCAATGATGACTTTTCAACAATGGAATTCGTTATGGAAATACTTACAAAAGTATTTAGGAAAACACCCGAAGAATCAGAAAAAATTATGCTTGATGTTCATAATAGTGGAAAATCTATTTGTGGTGTATATACAAGAGAAATCGCTCTTACAAAAGTTTCACAAGTAAAAACACTCGCACGAAAAGCAAACTTTCCATTAAAAGCAATCGCACAAGAGGAATAAAAATGATCAGCAAAAACTTACAAAATGTCTTTACAAATGCAGTGAACTATGCGCGTGCTAATAACCACGAGTATCTCACAACTGAGCATGTTTTTATCTATTTACTCAAATCTGAATCGATTATAAATCTACTCCAACAAATGCATATGGATATCGAAGATATATTTGGACAATTAAAAGACTATATCGCTAAAAATACTCCAAAATTTCCAGCTGATATACTCAATGAAGATCCACTAGAAACCGTTACTTTAACACATACGATCGAGCAGATGATCGCACACTCCTCACTTTCTGGAAAAGCAGAATCAACAGTTGAGGACATGTTTGTATATATTTTAAAAGATGAAAAAGCATACGCAACTTTTCTTTTACAACAGTACGGACTCGAACGAATAGATATTTTAGAAGAGATAAGTCACGGAGAAAGTAGTATAGAAGCAGAAGAACTGCAAGATTTTGATCAACAAAATCAACCAAAAAAGAAAGCTGATGAAGAGACACCTTTAGAGCAAAATAGTGTTGAATTAGTAGCCGTTGCAAAAGAGGGTAAAATCGATCCAGTAATAGGAAGAGAAAAAGAGATACAAAGAGTTATCGAGATACTCGCGCGAAGAAAAAAGAACAATCCTATTTTACTAGGAGAAACAGGAGTGGGAAAAACTGCCATCGCAGAAGGTCTTGCTCTTGCGATTGCAAATGAAGAAGTGCCAGACTTTTTATTAGATGCAAAACTCTATTCTCTTGATATGGGATCGATGCTCGCAGGAACAAAATATCGTGGGGATTTTGAGAAAAAACTAAAAGCAGTATTAAAAGAGGTAAGTAAAAAGCAAAATGCTGTTTTATTTATCGATGAGATCCATACAGTTGTAGGTGCAGGAGCCGTTGGTGGCAGCACAATGGATGCTTCAAATATCTTAAAACCGATGCTTAGTGCAGGAAAATTGCGTCTTATTGGAGCTACTACTTACGAAGAGTACCGAAATGATTTTGGAAAAGACAAAGCATTTAGCAGAAGATTTGCAAAAGTAGAAGTAAATGAGCCTTCGATTGAAGATTGTATCGTTATCTTAAAAGGACTCAAGCCAAAATATGAAGAGTTTCACGGTGTATCATATAGTGATGAAAGTTTACGACTAGCAGCTGAGCTCAGTAAAAAGTTTATCAACGATAGATTTTTACCAGATAGTGCCATCGATGTGATAGATGAAGTAGGAGCAACAAAAAAGCTAGAAAATAAATCAAAAAAAAGCATCAAAATAACAGCAAAAGATGTAGAAAAAACGATCTCAAGTATCGCTCAAATTCCACCAAAAACAGCAACTTCATCTGATCTATCACTCTTGAAAAAACTACAAAAAAATCTGCAAAAAAGAGTTTTTGGTCAAGATTCAGCAATAGAAACAATCGTAAAAGCGATCAAAATCAACCGTGCTGGTATGGGGGTAGAGAATAAACCAGTAGGAAGTTTTCTTTTCACAGGAAGCACTGGTGTAGGAAAAACAGAAGTAGCAAAAGAGTTAGCGCATGTTATGGGGATCCACTTTGAACGATTTGATATGAGTGAATATGGTGAAGCACATACAGTTAGCCGTCTTATTGGGGCGCCTGCTGGATATGTTGGATATGAAAAAGGTGGATTACTTACGGAATCGATTAAAAAACATCCTCACACTGTTCTACTGCTCGATGAGATAGAAAAAGCACATCCAGATCTTATGAGTTTACTACTACAAGTGATGGACAATGCAACACTTACAGACAACAACGGAACAAAAGCAAACTTTCAAAATGTGATCTTAATCATGACCTCAAATCTAGGGGCTACACAAGCTAGTGTGATGGGATTTGCTAAAGATGAAGGGATCAACGAAGACAAAGCTGTCAAAAAATTCTTCGCACCAGAGTTTAGAAATAGACTCGATGCTACAGTAAAATTCACAGCACTGAGTGAGGCAATACTCGTGAAAATTGTTTCAAAATTTATACAAGATTTAGAGATGAGTTTATCAGATAAAAAGATACATATTACTCTATCTGCAAAAGCCAAAAAAGAGCTAGCAAAGCTAGGATATGACAGACTTATGGGAGCTCGACCACTCCAAAGAGTTATCACAGAAAAGATAAAAACACCACTTACAGATGAGATCTTATTTGGTGAACTCAAAAATGGTGGGTTGGTAACCATCGATTTTATAAAAGAAGAGTTTACTTTTAACTATACAAAATTAGAAGAGGTAGTATAAAAC
>JBASAI010000213.1:0-8541 GCA_049650525.1 Arcobacteraceae bacterium | reverse complement strand
GTATAAAGGTGATGAAAAAGATAAATTTGTATCGATCAATACATCATATAAGTTTTTGAGTGATTTTGTAAAATAGTTATTTTAAGAAGGTCAAAATAAAAAAGAGAGATAATTTATCTCTCTTTTTTAATGTAAGAATAATATAAAAACTATGAGTCTTTTTTTGCTAAGATTTCTATAGATTCAATAACATCTAATTGTCGTATACTATCAAGTACATCAAAACTTTCTTTATCAGAATCTTCAATTCCTCCAAATACAGTATGACCACCATTTAAATGTGGACACGGTACAAAACAGATAAAAAATTGACTTCCACCTGTATTTTTTCCTGCGTGTGCCATTGATAAGCTTCCTTTTTTATGCACTTGATTATCTGCATCAGTTTCACAAGCAATATTCCAATCAGGTCCACCCATACCAGAACCATCAGGACAACCACCTTGTGCCATAAATCCGTCAATAACTCTATGAAAGTTTAAACCATCATAAAATGTATCATTTGCTAAACTAGCAAAATTTGCTACTGTATTTGGTGTAGTCTCTGGTGTAAGTTTAATCCAGATTACCCCTTTTGAAGTTGTTATTTTTGCATATTGCAATGCTGCTAATTGCTCATCTGATAAGTTATATTCTTTTAATTCTTTTCCAAACATGTTGTTTCCTTTTTTATTTTAATTTGTTGTATTTTTTTGAGTATATCCAGAGATGATATCCACAACTTTTGAAGCATATCCCCATTCGTTGTCATACCAGATCACTAATTTGATCATTTTGTTCTTTTTTACATCTACAAAGCGATGATCAATGATACTTGTGTACTCTTCCCCTTGAAAATCACTTGAGACTAAAGGGCAAGAATTATTTAATATGATTTTATATTTTTGTGTCGATTCATACTTATTAAAAAGTTCTACTAAACTCTCTTTATCACAAGTTTCTTTTACTGTCAAAGTTACATTTATAGCACCCACAGTAGCTGTCGGTACTCGAATAGAACTCGATGAGATAATATCATGAGTGATTGTATCCATTACATACGAACAAGCATCAATAGTTGTCGTTTTACTTGGGATCATATTTTGAGTAGCACTTCGTCCAAATTCAAAATTACATTCAATATCTCTATTTTTACTTCCAATACATGCACTATCAAGAGTTTTTTGATGATTTAACAATGGATGAATTGTAGTGATATCACCATATTCAATCCCATAAGTATCATCGATCAATTTAAGTACTGGAAGGAGTGCTGTAGCATTGCATGAACTTGTAGAGATAATCTTGTGTTTACTATAATCTATCTTATCTTCATTGACCCCTAAAATCACATTGATATCTGCTTTTGTATTGGGATGTGTTAGATAAAATGGTTTTGTTGTATTTTTATGAATATATTCAAAATCAACCGCACTTCCACTTGCATCTAAAATAAGATCGATACCATACAGATCCAAATCAATATCTAAAATATTTTTCTCATTAAATATCTGTATAGTTTGTTTTCTATTATAGATACGATTGTCATCTATTTTATACTTCTCTTTTATTTTTCCATAGGTAGAATCATAGTTTATAGAGTATGCTATATTTTTTATATTGGCATTGAGTTCATTGATCGCTACGATCTCTAACTCATCTCTATCTTCTATGATTCGCAAAATCGCTTTACCGATTCTACCGACACCATTTAAAAGTATTTTCATTAATTCTTAATTATCAGGGCTTTTACACCTGGTAAAACTTTACCTTCTATAAGTTCTAGTGACGCTCCACCACCAGTTGAGATAAATGTCATCTCCTCTTCATCCCCAGTTCTTCTCACTAGATCAGCAGTATCTCCACCACCTACAACAGTTGTAGCAAAACTAGCAGCAACGGCATGTGATATTTTTGCACTTCCTTTTGCAAACTTATCCATCTCATAGACACCCATAGGTCCATTCCAAAGAATTGTTTGTGCATCTTCTAACGCTTCTGAAAATAATACTGAACTTGCAGGCCCAATATCCAATCCCATCCAACCTTTTGGTATCTCTTGAATAGTCACAGCTTTTGCAAAAGCTTCACCATCAAATGATTCAGCAGCAATCACATCAACAGGAAGATAAAGTTTCACACCTAGTTTTTGAGCTTCTTTCATAATGAGTAAGGCTTCAGAAAGAAGATCATCTTCTACAAGTGAATCTCCAATTTCGTGTCCTAGTGCTTTTAAAAATGTAAAAGCCATACCACCACCGATAACAATTTTATCAACCTTAGGGACAAGATTTCGTAACGCTTCAAGTTTTCCAGAAACTTTTGATCCACCCACAATAGATACAAATGGTCGTTTTGGATTTTCTATAATATGATAAAAGAATTTGATCTCTTTAGCGAGTAAAAAACCTGCCGCTTTATGTTCACTATCAAAATGTTTTGCAATCCCCTCAACAGAAGCATGTGCTCTATGTGAAACACCAAAGGCATCGTTGATAAATATCTCCGCCATATCTGCAAGTGTTTTTGATAATACAGGATCATTTTTTGTTTCCCCTGGCTCAAAACGCATATTTTCCAAAAGTAGAATCTCTCCACCTTTGAGTTCATTTGCTATTTTGATTGTTTCATCACAGATAACATTTGGAGCCATTTTGATCTCTTGCTGTAAAAGAGTATGCAATCTTTTTGCAATAGGTTTCAAAGAAAACTTTTCTTCAAAACCATTTTTTGGTCTTCCAAAGTGAGATGCGATGATAATAGAACAATCATTATCTATACAATATCGGATCGTATTTAAAGCTGATTTGATTCTTCTATCATCTGTGATATTTTGGTACTCATCTACAGGTACATTAAAATCACATCGTATAAATACTTTTTTATTCGCTATATCTATTTTGTTTATTTCTTGAATATTCATTGAACCCTAGCCTTAGTTATTCACTACATGAACGCCCATATCTACAAGTCTTGTAGAATATCCCCATTCGTTGTCATACCAAGATAAAACTTTTACCATATCTTCATCAATAAGCTGAATAGTATCCAAAGGTACTACAGTTGAAAGTGTTTCACCAATAAAATCAGAACTCACTCTTCCTTCATTATCTACACCTAAAATACCTTTTAAATTTCCCTGAGAAGCTTCTGTAAAAACTTTTTGAATCTCTTCTAAAGTTGTTTTTTTATTTAAACTTACAGTTAAATCTACCATAGAAACATTTGGAGTCGGTACACGAATAGCTTGTCCGTTTAGTTTTCCATTGAGATGTGGCATAACTTTTGAGATAGCTTTAGCAGCTCCTGTTGATGCAGGGATAAGATTTGTAGCGCCTGCTCTTCCTTTTCTAGGATCTTTTTTATCTTTTCCATCTAAGATAAGTTGTGAGCTTGTGTATGAATGAATCGTAGTCATAAGACCTTTTACAATTCCAAAGTTATCATCAAGTACTTTTGCAACTGGAGCTAATCCATTTGTAGTACAAGAAGCATTTGAAACGATCGCTTCACCTTTGTAAGTTTGCTCATTTACACCCATTACAAATGTAGGAGTATCATCTTTTGCAGGTGCACTCATCACTACTTTTTTTACACCACTATCGATATACGCTTGACATTTTTCTTGTGTCAAAAAGGCACCTGTACATTCCAAAACAACATCTACACCTAAAGCTGCAAAGTCTAAAGCAGCTGGATCTCGCTCGCTAAAGAGTTTTGCTTTATCATTACCTATAGTTATAAATCCATTTTCTACTGTTATATCTTGTCTATTTCCATGAACTGTATCGTATCGAAGGTTATATTGAATCATATCATCAGCACCACTAGCATTTACTGCTACTAGTTCAACATCATCTCTGTCTGCCACTATTTTAGCAACACATCTACCTATTCTACCCAACCCGTTAATTGCAATTTTAACTGCCATACAAATCCTTTTTGGTTTCTAATTTTAAGATATTTTATCTAATTTTTTCTATAAAAATGGTTAATGGATTTTTAATACAATTCCAATTTAATTAGAATAAAAAAATCTGTCTTATTTAAGGTATTTTTGGTAAAATCGAATTTTAATAAATTGAAGAAATATTTAGATAAAACAGTAACAAAAAAATAACATATATAGAGGACTTACAATGGGGATAATGATTCAAAAAAGAAATGGTAGACAAGAAGTTTTAGACATAGCTAAGATACAAAAGCATACTATTTCTGCTACTGAGAATCTCCCTGGAGTAAGTCAAAGTGAACTTGAAATCGATGCACAAATCAAATTTATCGATGGTATGAGTTCTAGTGATATTCAAGATGCTTTAGTAAAAACAGCGGTTGAAAAGATTGATATTGACGCTCCCAACTGGACATTTGCTGCTGCAAGATTATTTCTTTTTGATCTCTATCACAAAGTAGGAAAATCAACACACGGAATCAAAGGAAATGCATACTGTCACTTGCGAGATTATATCAAATACGGGCAAGAAGCAGATAGAATTATTCCTGGCCTTGAAAATGGGTATGATTTAGATGATTTAAGTAATTATCTTGATCCGCAAAGAGATTATCTTTTTAACTATTTAGGAATGAAAACTCTTTACGATAGATATCTTCTTAAAAATAATGACAAAGAACCTATAGAGTTACCACAACAAATGTTTATGGGAATAGCAATGTTCTTAGCACAAAACGAAACTGACAAACAAGAAAAAGCAAAAGCATTTTATGATGTTATTTCAAAATTCGAAGTGATGCTAGCAACACCAACACTCTCAAATGCAAGAACAAATAGACACCAACTAAGCTCATGTTATATAGGGTCAAGTCCAGATAATATCGAAGGTATTTTTGATGGATATAAAGAGATGGCACTATTATCAAAATTTGGTGGTGGTATTGGTTGGGACTGGAATAGTATCAGAAGTTTAGGTGGAGTTATCGATGGTCACAAAAGTGCTGCTGGTGGTACTGTTCCATTTTTAAAAATCACAAATGATATTGCTTTAGCAGTTGATCAACTAGGTACTAGAAAAGGTGCTATTGCTGTGTATTTAGAGCCTTGGCACATGGATATCGAAGATTTTATTGATTTAAAGAAAAATAGTGGAGAAGAGAGAAGAAGAGCTCATGATCTTTTTCCATCATTGTGGATAAACGATCTCTTTATGGAAAGAATTTTAGCTGATGCACACTGGACACTTTTTGATCCATATGAAGTAAAAGATTTAGCTGCTTTATCAGGTGACGCTTTCAAAAAAAGATATGAAGAATATGAAAACGATACAAGCATCACAAAAGAACAGATGCCAGCAAAAAGTTTATGGAAAAAGATCTTAACATCTTATTTTGAATCTGGTAGCCCATTTTTATGTTTTAAAGATACTGCAAATAGAGCAAATCCAAACGATCATACAGGATTTATCAGAAGTAGTAATCTATGTACAGAGATATTTCAAAATACAAACCCAAATCATTATCTCATTAGAATCGAACTTGAAAATGGTGAGATTCTTACATACGAAGAGGAAGAGAAAGTAACTTTAGATAATGGCATCATTAAAAAAGCCAACAAAATAACAGCTCTGGATAGTCTTCAAGGGCAAAAAATATATATTGTTGAAAAAGAAAAAATAGATGGAGATACTGCTGTTTGTAATCTCGCATCTGTAAACTTAAGTAAAATTCATACAAAAGAAGATATTCAAAGAGTAGTGCCTACTGCTGTAAGAATGCTCGATAATGTTATCGATCTGAACTTTTATCCATTACGAAAAGTAAAAGCAACAAATCTTAAAACAAGAGCTATTGGACTAGGTGTGATGGGTGAAGCTCAAATGCTAGCAGAATCAGAAATAGTATGGGGAAGCCAAGAGCATCTTAAAAAAGTTGATTTTGTTATGGAAGCGATTAGTTACAACGCTATCAACGCCTCTGCAAATATAGCAGCAGAAAAAGGTTCTTATCCTACATTTGAAGGTTCAAAATGGTCAAAAGGTATCATGCCAATGGACAATGCACCAAAAGCAGTACAAGCACTTGTTCAAAGAGATCTCTTTGATGATGGTTTTGATTGGGAAAAATTACGAACAAAAGTAAAAACTACAGGGATGCGAAATGGTTACCTCATGGCTATTGCGCCAACTAGTTCAATCTCAATTTTAGTAGGAACAACTCAAGCAATAGAACCAGTATATAAAAGAAAATGGTTTGAAGAAAATCTATCTGGACAAATTCCAGTTGTTGTACCAAATCTATCTCCTGATACTTGGAATTACTATACTCCAGCATTTGAAGTAGATCAGCTAGATCTTATAAGAGCAGCTGCTATACGACAAAAATGGATAGATCAAGGGCAAAGTACAAATATATTTATGAGTCTTGATAAAGCAAGTGGTAAATACTTACATCAAATATACACTTTAGCATGGCAGTTAGGTTTAAAATCAACATATTATCTAAGAAGTCAATCACCTGAAGCTGTATCAGATGTAGCAGATAGAAGTCAAGAATGTGTTGGTTGTCAATAAGAATTATTTCGATATAATCATTTTCTAAAACATTAGTTTTAGAAAAGATTTTTTGGAGTAAATTTATGGAAAGAAAAACGATATACAACCCTAGTTCCGTTGAAAATATAAGCGATAGAAGAACATTTGGTGGAAACCCAGATGGGATGATAAACTTCACAAAATGTAAATATCAATGGGCAACAAATCTTTGGGATATGATGGAAGGAAACACTTGGTTCCCAAAAGAAGTACAGATGACTCAAGATGCAAAAGATTACAAATACCTTACTCCTCCTGAAAAAAGAATGTATGATTTAGTATTATCACAATTAATTTTTATGGATTCTCTACAAACAAATAATCTCATGGACAATATAAATCCATATATAACCGCTCCAGAAATAAACGCAATTTTAAGTAGACAAAGCTACGAAGAAGCAAATCATAGTAAATCATATGCAGTAATGGTAGAATCAATCTCTGATAACACAGCAGAGATCTATGATATGTGGAAAACAGACACAAAACTTCGAGAAAAAAATAATTTTATTGCAGGATCATATGAAAATCTTGCTGGGGATATCACAGATCACAAAATCGTACTTGCGATGTTTGCAAACCAGATTTTAGAAGGTATCTATTTTTATGCAGGTTTTGCTGCTTTATATGCCTTGGGAAAAAGTGGTAAAATGCTTGGAACTTCACAGATGATAAAGTTTATACAAAGAGATGAAGTAACACATCTTTTACTCTTTCAAAACCTCATAAACTCAACAAAGCAAGAAAGACCAGAACTTTTTACAGAAGAGCTGGAAGAAGAAGTAAGAGTGATGTTTCGTCAAGCTGTTGATTTAGAAGCTAGCTGGGGAGATTATATTACACAAGGTCAGATCTTAGGATTTACCAAAAACATCATACGACAATATATCGAATATCTAGCAGATAGAAGACTCGAAGCAGTTGGATATAAACCAGAATACAATGTAAAACACCCTATTCCATGGGTTGATGGATATTCATCATTCAACGACCAAAGAACCAACTTCTTTGAAGGAAATGTTGTAAATTATTCAAAAGGTTCAATAGATTTTGACGATTTTTAAAATCATAACTTTTATCTGTAACTAAAAGAAGATATAATGGTTCTATAAAATATTTATAGGACTATACTTTGAACTTAATTTCTCTTCAACTCAAAACATCTCCAAACTTCGTAAAAAACCTATCAAGACTTATCAAACAAATAGAAACTGCACCAAAAGATTCACTCATCCTTGCCCCAGAGCTGTTTTTAACTGGATATGCTTACGATCGATTAGAAGAAGCCTCTCAAATGACACTCAAAGCGATAAAAGTACTAAAGTTTTTATCACATGATAAAATCATGTCAATTACCATGACAACTAAAAAAGAAAATAAGTTTTACAATACCTCTTATACTTTTTATAACGGTAAAATTGTTCACACACAGTCAAAGGCAGAATTATTTGTTTTGGATGATGAAAGAAAATATTTTACCTCTGGAGATAGAAAAGATATTAAAATATTCAAAGTCAATGGAATCAAAATCGCTATTCTTATTTGTTTTGAATTACGCTTTATAGATCTCATTAAGAAAATACAGGGAGCAGATATCATACTTGTACCAGCGATGTGGGGTAAAGCCAGAAAAGAAAACTATGAGACACTCACACAAGCAACTGCAGTACTCAATCAATGCTATATAGTAGCAAGTAATAGCGCAAATGATAATATGGCAAAATCAAGTGCAATCATCACTCCATTTGGAAAAGTAACAAAAAATGATAATAAAAAAGTAATCACAAGTATATATGATGATAAAGAGATAAAAAAGATGAGAAAGTACCTAAATACTAGAATATAAAAAAGATAAACTCACTTGAAATGAGTCAATAAAGCCAAAAGCACCCAAGAGCAGTAAATTCCGGGCAAAAAAAAACATCTTAGAAGTTGGCGGCGACCTACGTTTCCACAAGGGGACCCTGCAGTATTATCGGCGATGAGGAGCTTGACTTCCAGGTTCGAAATGGAACTG
>JBASAI010000212.1:0-2767 GCA_049650525.1 Arcobacteraceae bacterium | reverse complement strand
ATCCATTCCTACAGGTTTGTCACTATCTAAAAGCCATGCCATTATCATCGTATCTGCAAAAAGCTTTATTTCTAAACTAAAATTATTTTTAACTACTTCTAAATCATACTTAAAGTTTTGTAGTATCAATCTATGCTTATTGAGAAGCTCAATAGCAATTTTGGCATCGTTTAAAGATATCTGATCTTCTACTCCTAAATAAAAGTGCCCAATAGGTGCATAATATGCTTTACTATTTTCCCAACAAAAAGAAAACCCAACAATATTTGCTTTTTTGGCATCAATTCCAGTGGTTTCCGTATCAAAAGCAACTAAAGAATTAGCAGGAATCGAGCCAATCACTTCTAGAAGTTTTTTGTTATCATTTAAAAGTATATATTCACAGTCTAACACTTCTTTTTCTACAACTGGTGTTGTAAATTTTGATTCATCATATCCATTTGGAATAGTTGTTTTGTAGTTAAGTCCCTCTTTGTGTACTTTATCGATGATTCTATTCATCCCAAACTCATTTAAACTATCTGCAATTTTTAAAATAGGATTTTCTTTTGGTAACTCTAAAGTCTCGATAGTTCCTAACTGCTCTAAGGCATGAAACTTAGTATCAAGAGTAACGAGCTGTTTACTGATGTAAGCTAGTTCTTTTCCTTCTGTAAGGAGTTTTTGCCATCGTGGTTTTTCTATATTTTCCATATTTTTATAGATATTATCAAGATTATCAAACTGTTGTATCAAAGCCATCGCAGTTTTAGCGCCCACACCTTTTACCCCTGGAACATTATCTGCGCTATCTCCTAAGAGTGATTGGTAGTCGGTGAACTGTTCTGGATAAACTCCGTATTTTGTAAAACAATCATCACGGCTAACTACTTTTTTCTTCATAGGATCAAACATAAAAATATTGTCTCCGATAAGTTGATAAAGATCTTTATCGTGACTTACTATTCGTACATTGTAGCCACATCTTGCAGCATCACACGCTAAAGAAGCGATGATATCATCCGCTTCATATCCTACTTGTGCAGCGGTCATAAATCCCATTTTATCTATAAAATCAATCGCCACTGGTAGTTGTGCTTTGAGATCTTCTGGAGCTTCTGGACGGTGTGATTTATACTCAGCGTAGATATCACTACGAAAAGTTTTTCCTTTACTATCAAGTGCAAATACTAAATAATCTGTTTGAAAATCTCTACCAATTCCCCCTACAAAGTTCATAAATCCTGTAAGCATTCCAGTAGGAAATCCTGTGGCAGATTTGAGTGGTGGTAGTGCATAGTAGCTTCTAAATAAAAAGCCAAAAGTATCTATAATTGTTAAAGTTTTTTTCGTAGTATCCATATGATTATCCTTGATAAAATAGTCTTTTCAGCGTATTTTTTTAATTTTTGTTTTATTTATTTTATATATTTTTGAAGCTTGTTTTTCTACAAATTGATCTTTAGTATACACAGCAATATCACACTTTTGTAAAGCATAGTTTTCATCAAAACCATTTTTCGTTTTATTTGCAGAGGTAGAGTACATCAGATCAAATTTCTGCAAAAAATTTTGATGTGATGACTCTTTATCAATAACACGAAAAGCCAAGCTGTTTGGGTAGATAAAAGTAGTAGTCTTTGCATTTCTGATAAACTTTTTGTGTTTATGCGGCACTCGTACTTGTTTTTTGAGATTTCGATAAGTAGCTACTACTTGCAGCGTTTTTTGCTGTGCATCACGCTGTTTTGCAGAAGCAAGTTTTTTATCATCATTTGATAAAAAACCTACTGTTGTATCAGTTTGAGTTAAATATATTAAAGAGGAGTTCAACTCAAAACTTTCAAGACTAAAGTAAAAATTCTTGTATTGATTTTGGAATCAGTCCATTTATATCTTTTTTCGCTTCTATTCCTTTTACAGATGCTAATGCACCAGCAACTGTTGTAACATAAGGAACATTCATTCGTAAAACTGTTCTTCTGATTTGTAACCCATCATCTTTACTCATCTCTTCACCATCACTTGTATTGATAGCCATAACAATCTCTTCATTCATCAAGCTATCTACAATATTTGGTCGTCCTTCACTTACTTTGAGAACTTTTTCACAAGGTATTCCTGCTTCACTTATAATAGTATAAGTTCCACCAGTAGCTACGATATCAAATCCTAAGTTTTCAAGTCCTAGTGCAATTTGTGGAGCAAACTCTTTATCTAAATCAGCAAGTGAAATAAATACTTTTCCACCATCGCTTGGAAGGTTGTTTTTTGCAGCACTTTGTGCTTTTGCAAATGCTTTTCCAAAAGTATCACTGATACCCATAACTTCACCAGTTGATTTCATCTCAGGTCCCAAAATAAGATCTGCACCACTTAGTTTGTTGAAAGGGAAAACTGCTTCTTTAACAGCAACATGCCCTTTTAGCATAGGAAGAAGTAAGTTTTCTCGTGATGTGTTTGTAACATTTACGATTTTTTCATCTTTATCATACGCTTTTAAAGCATCTTTTAATGACTCTCCCCACATAACTCTTGTAGCAACTTTTGCCATAGGGATACCTGTCGCTTTTGATACAAAAGGAACAGTTCGTGAAGCTCGTGGATTTACTTCAATTAAGTAAATTTTTCCTTGATGTATAGCGTATTGTGTATTCATAAGCCCTATTACACCAAGTTCAAGTGCCATTGTTTTTGTTTTTTCTTCTACTTCTTCTAAAAGTGCATCAGATAAACTAATTGGAGGTAAACTACACGCACTATCGCCAGAGTGAATCCCTGCTTCTTC
>JBASAI010000211.1:0-2138 GCA_049650525.1 Arcobacteraceae bacterium | reverse complement strand
GTTTTGTAGAAAAATTATCGAAGAAAATTTGATCCCTGATGATGTATATATCCAAGTTTTGATCCCTGCACGAAAAGAGTTGATCGCTAAAAGTGTAGAAGCTTTGCGAGGTGCAAAAAAAGCTATTTTTCATATCTATAATCCTACAAATGAGTTCCAAAGAAGAGTTGTTTTTAATAAAACTGATGATGAGATCATAGAGTTAGCGGTAGATGGTGTGAGTGAGTTAAAAAATTTAACACAAGATTTTGATGGTGAAGTTATCTATCAGTATTCAGCTGAGAGTTTTTCTCAAACAGATTTGCCATTTGCTGTGAAGATTTGCAATGCGGTGATCAATGTAGTACAACCAACGAAAAAACAAAAAATGATCATCAACTTACCTAACACTTTGGAAGCGTGTATGCCAAATGTCTATGCAGATCGAGTTGAGTGGATGTGTACACACTTGAATAAGAGAGAAAATATCATCGTAAGTGTTCATCCACACAACGATAGAGGTACAGCGGTAGCATCTGCTGAGATGGCGATCTTAGCAGGAGCCAATAGAATCGAAGGTACTATTTTTGGAAATGGTGAACGAGCTGGAAACTTAGATTTGGTAACTATTATTTTCAATATCCATACACAAGGGATCGATCCTGAAATAGACTTGTCAAATATTGATGAGGTAAAAAAATTCATCGAAGAGGTGACACAAATCAAAACTCATATTAGACACCCTTATGTGGGAGATATGATATTTACAGCTTTTAGTGGTGGACACCAAGATGCGATCAAAAAAGGGATGGAATTTTACAATAAAAGTGATAAAGATAAATGGGTTGTGCCGTATTTGCCGATGGATCCAAAAGATATCAAAAGAGACTATGAAAAAGTGATACGGATCAACTCTCAGTCTGGAAAAGGAGGCGCTAGTTTTATTATCTCTGAATTTTTAGGTATAGAGATGTCAAAAGAGCAGGAGATAGCATTTGGTAAAATAGTCAATGATATCTCCGATAAAAAAGGGGTAGAGTTAAGTAAAGATGAAATCATAAGTATCTATAAATCACAATATTCTTGAATAAACTGAGAAAAAGTAAAGTAATCTTAAAGGATTACTTTATGATTCTATTACTTCATAGTCATCACTATTTTCTTTGATTTGTTTGTTTTTTGAAGATTGAGTAAAGACTTTTTGGACATTTAGTACTTGCTCTCTATCTACTAAACAGGTCATTTTTTCTTCTGAGAGTGAACCTTTATTTGGATCATTGATAGGTATTTGAAATGTTACCTGCATATATTTCATCTTCCGTACGAGATACATCACCCAAATAGAAAGAAATACAATGATAAAGATAATAACAGTTCCTAAAATAAGAGTAAGGCTGATAACATTCTTTTCACCCTCTTCAATACCACCTAAAATAGCAACACGAACAGAAAGCAATAAAAGACCAATGATACTGATAAAAATAGCCAATAATACTCTGGCACTTTTGATATCCCACTGTTTCTCTTTGATAAAATCTACATATTTCCATGTAAATATCATCGATACCAAAATGTAAGTTATAAATAAAATGACTGTTGACATAATCGTTCCTTATTTTAGTTTTTATTGTTGTATTATGAGAATAATCCATCAACAATAGTTTGTGCCTCTTTTTGGATAGTTTTTAAGTGCTCTTTTGAGATGAAACTTTCAGCGTAGATTTTGTAGACATCTTCAGTACCAGATGGGCGAAGAGCAAACCAAGCGTTTTTTGAAGTGATTTTGAGTCCGCCGATTTTTGCTCCATTTGATGCTGTTGTGATAATTTGCTCTATTTTTTCACCTGCAATTGTATCTGCTTTGATATCTTCTGGTGTAAGGTTTGAGAGTTTTGTTTTTTGCTCAAATGTTGCTGGTGCGTCTATTCTTTCATAGAGAGGATTCCCGTGTTTTTTTACTAAATTTTCATAGTAGATACCTGGATCTTCTTTTGTTTTTGCTAAGATTTCTGCTGCTAGAAGATTTAAGATGATTCCATCTTTATCAGTGCTCCATACTTTTCTATCAAATCGTAAAAAGCTCGCTCCCGCACTCTCTTCTCCTCCAAAATAAATTTGACCGTTTATAAGTGGTTTGACAAACCATTTGAAACCAACAG
>JBASAI010000210.1:0-9916 GCA_049650525.1 Arcobacteraceae bacterium | reverse complement strand
ATTTTGTAGAGTTCCAAGAATCAGAAAAAAAACAACGAGAAAAGGAAGAGGAGTACTAGTCTCAACCTCTTTTTTGAAATACCAAGTTTTTCAGACTACGACTCTCATCGAGACTTCTAAACTCTTCTAGATTTTCAAGCCTTTTTACAAACTTAAAATTTAGAGCATATTGTTTAAAAATATCGATGATAAAGTTTTCATCTAAATCAGGACTATTCAGACACGCTAAAACTATAGCATCTGAAGTACTAAAAGTATCGAGTCTTTTGATGATTTTGTCATAATCTTTTGTTGCCTCAAAACTTCCTTTTTGTAGTGTCGGAGGATCGATGATGATGATATCAAAGGGACCATCTTTTTTCAGTCTTGAAAATGATTTGAGGATATTGTGTGGATAAAATTTGACTTTCTTTGTATCAAGATTGTTTATATGATGATTTTGTCTTCCCGTATTGAGAGCATTTTTTGCCATATCCATATTGACCACTTCTGAAGCTCCTGCGTTTATAGCAAAGATACTAAAGGCACAAGTATATGAAAAAAGATTGAGCACTTTTTTCTCTTTTGCTATAGAGCTGATATATTCTCTTCCATTTTTCATATCTGGAAAGTATCCGTTGTTTTGGTTTGAGTGAAGATTGAGTTTTATTTTGAGCTTATTTTCTATTGCAAAAATATTTTCTTGTAACTCTCCAAAGAGTACTTCTGTAGGAGAGTTAGCTAGATATCTTCTTTGCAAAATAAGTGTATTGTGTCTTGTATTTTTTATAAACTGTTGCAACATCTCCAAAAGTTCATCTTCAAGAGCTTTTTCTATAGAAAAATAAAAAGCGATACTTAAAATATTATCAATAGAATCTATTGTTAAAAACTTCCATTGTTCCCCATATAAAGCTCCTCGACCATGAAAAAGTCTCTTGAATTGATCTGTTAGATCTTCTGCATTTTTTTCTAGATGTGTTTGTAAATCAATTGTTGTCATATATCTCTTTTGTTATTTTTCTTTATGTGTGAGTGTCATCTCATATACCCACTGTTGTAACTCTAGCATATCGCTGTAAATTGTAAAAAGTTTATCTAAAAGCTCTACAGAATAAAAAACATCATCCAAATCATATTCGATGTACGCAAATAAAGAATCAAATTTTGTCAGATATAAATGACTCTCATCACCTGTAAAATCTTTTGGAACTCTTTTGAATTTAGGGTGTGTAGAATCGTAACCTTTTTTGTGAAGTGATTCGAGTATGAGATGTAATGATTCTCTATTTTTTTCATTTTTGATGTAGTTTCTATAAGTTTTTAGAAGCGGACTTTTAAAACTTCTAATCCCAGAAGCGATAAAATAACTCCTCTTTGTATAGTGCATATAAAAGCTTGAGCTTTGCATACGATGCCCCAACCCTTGCCAAAAAAGAAGACCAATTTTATCTTTCATAGGGGTCTTATCTTTGCTAAATCGAGTATCTTTATAGATCTTAAACAATGAGCCTGAGACTTTTGGAAGTGCTTTAATGGTAGGGACAAGTATCTGTAAAGTTTCTCCCATATCTTCTATAAATGCTTTATTTACGGATAAAATATGCTCTTCCCAAATATGGCGATGATCTTCAAACCATACTTTTGAGTTGTTCTTTTCGAGAATCTTTAAAAAAGTAGTTCCCTCTTTTGTGAAGCCGTTAAATTGCATAACTTAATCCAAAAAAACTATAAGATCTCTTGTACTCTTCCCACTTCACCAGTGGTAAGTCGTACTTTTATACCATGTGGATGTGTAGGGGAATTTGTCAATAAATCTTTCACGACACCAGTTGTGAGTTTTCCACTTCGTTGATCTTGCTTTAAAACTATATTGACTTTTAGTCCTGCTTTTATATTGCTACGATTCTTCCCATTCATCTTATATTTCCTTGTTAATTTTTTTGTATTATATCAAAAATAATTATAATAAGATATACTCAATATTCAAATTAAAATGGAGTTTGTATGGAGTATGGTCAAATATTTATGTATGGTTGGAGTTTAAATATTATGATGTTTTTAGTCAATTTGATTATTGCATTAAATGTTATAAAATCCACAGATGTAATAACGATGACAAAAGAACATCAAGTACTAGGTGAGTTAAAACTAGAGATTGACAAGTACTATCCAAATAGAGGATATGAAACATTGTTAAGTTATTTTATCCCTTTTGTTGCTTTTTATAAAGTACTTTGGAGAATCATCGAAATGATACAGTTTTTTAGTAGAAATGAAAATACAAGAATGTTTGACTTTATGGTGTATCGATATCAAAAAGAGATATCAGTTGCAAAAAATGATACAAATTCACAAAACAAATAAAAAGGGATTACCATGGGATTAATTGAAAATATCAAAGAGAAAGCAAAGTTAGATTTACGAACGATTGTACTTCCTGAAGCAGAAGATGAAAGAGTACTTTTAGCAACAGAACAAGTTTTAGAAGAAAAAACTGCAAATGTTATCTTGATCGGTGACGAAACAGTGATCAAAGCAGATGCTCAAAAATGTGGAGCAAATATTGATGGTGCAACTATTATAAATCCTAAATATTCGGATAATTTAGAAGCATATGTTGATGAGTTAGTAAAATTAAGAGCGAAAAAAGGATTGAGTAGAGAAGATGCTCATGAGATCATGACAACTGAGCCTCGTTTTTTTGGCTGTATGATGGTGAGATTAGGAGATGCTGATGGTTTAGTTGCAGGATCAAATTCACCAACAGCTGATGTTTTAAGAGCAGCTATTCAAGTGATCAAAACTGCACCAGGTATCAACACTGTATCATCTACATTTGTGATGGAAACAGCTGATGGAAGCTTTGGAGACAATGGATTGATTTTATTTGCAGATTGTGCTGTAAATCCAGAACCAAACGCTGAGCAATTAGCAGATATCGCTAGTGCAACAGCTGCAACAGCTGCTTCAGTTGTAGGTATTGAGCCTCGTGTTGCAATGCTCTCTTTTTCTACAAAAGGAAGTGCAAAACATCCATTAGTTGATAAAGTACAATACGCTTGTGATATTTTAGAAGAAAGAGGGGTTGACTTTTCTTTTGATGGTGAACTTCAAGCAGATGCAGCAATCGTTGAAGCAATAGGAGCTAAAAAAGCACCAGGTTCAAAAGTAGCTGGAAAAGCAAATGTATTAGTTTTTCCAGATCTTCAGTCTGGTAATATTGGATATAAATTAGTTCAAAGATTTGCAAATGCACAAGCACATGGACCAATTGTTCAAGGATTAAGTAAACCAGTTAATGATTTATCAAGAGGGTGTTCGGTAGAAGATATCGCAAACTTAGTTGCTATTACAGCGACACAAAAGTAAGGAAATAGAGCGTATGACAATTTTAGTATTAAACAGTGGAAGTTCATCAATTAAATATAAATTATTTGACAAAGATACAATGAAAGAATTGTATAGTGGAATAGCTGAAGAAGTAACATCACACAAAGAAGCTATCAATAAAATTTTAAATGATTTAAAAACTGATGGCATTATTCCAAGCGGAGATGATATTTTTTGTGTTGGACATAGAGTTGTTCATGGTGGTGAAGTATTTACAAAAGCTACTTTAGTGGACGAGTCAGTGATGGAAAAAATCGATGAGCTTTCAGCGTTAGCACCTCTACATAACCCAGCTCATTTAGCTGGTATGAGAGCAGTTCAAGATGTTTTAGGTGATATCAAGCAAGTGATTGTTTGTGATACAGCATTTCACCAAACTATGCCAGCAAAAGCTAGTATGTATCCAATCCCTCATGAGTATTATGAAAAGTATGCTATTAAAAAATATGGTTTTCATGGAACTTCACATGAGTATGTTTCAAGAAAAGCAGCCGAACAATTAGGTCTTGACTATAATACATCAAACTTCATCACTATGCACCTTGGAAATGGTGCAAGTGTTTGTTGTATCAAAAATGGTACAAGTCAAGATACAAGTATGGGATTTACACCTTTAGAAGGTCTTATGATGGGTACACGATCTGGTGATATTGATCCTACTGTTGTAACATTTTTACAAGAAAAACTTGATCTTACACCTCAAGAAGTAAATAATCTTTTAAATAAAGAGAGTGGATTTAAAGGGGTAACTGGTACAAGTGACTTAAGAGAAGTATTTGCAATGGCCGAATCAGGTAATGAAGATGCTGCTCATGCAATCGAGCTTTTTACTCATAGAATTTTAAAATATGTTGGTGCATACTTGATGACTTTAGGACATGTTGATGCGATTGTATTTACAGGTGGTATCGGTGAAAATGCTCAAAAGATCAGAGATATTGTTACTGCAAAAACAGATAAATTTAATCTAAAAAGTTTAGTAATCGCAACAAATGAAGAGTTAGCTATCGCTGAACAATCAAAAGCATTACTTGTTTAGATTAGGTTCCAACTCCGAAACAAGAGCTTTAATCCTTTCTGACAAAGGATTAGAGTTTATACAACAAGGTGGCGATTTTGATGAAGATCAAATCACTACTACAAATCCTACAGAGTTTGTCGATAGTGCTACAACTGGAAAATTTGATCAATTATATGCAAAATATGGTTGTGAAGATATGCCACTTTTAGTTGCAGATACTGTCGTAACTGCTGATAATCAACTCCTACGAAAAGCAAAAGATAAACAAGATGCTAGAAGAATGCTAGAGCTTCAAAGTGATAATGAAGTTACAATCATAACTTGTATGATTTTTAAATCAAAAGATACTTACATAAAAGATATTTCAAGAACAACTTATCAGTTTGAAAAGTTTGATGCAGATGATTTAGATAATTATATTAATAGTGGTGAATGTATGGGTAAAGCAGGGGCAATAATGGTTGAAGGGTTTTGTAAACCATACATCAAAAGTGTAAACGGGTACGAATCAACTGCCATGGGACTTTGTGTCGAAAAACTTTTATCTTATTTGAAATAACTTTATAGTATATTTGTACTTATGAAAACAATATTAATAATAACTCTTTTTATCACATCACTTTTTTCATTTACAGATGAACATATCAATTTAGAATGGCTTGAAAAACAGCCAAAAAGTTTCGCAAAAGATTTTTTTATTTGGAGATATTTAGATAAAGATATTAGTATTGAACAGTCAATGCTAGCAGTATCACAAGTGCGATATCTTAATAATAAAATTTTACATAGTTACATCGATAAATCAAAAGATGTAAATCTTCAGGATTATAAAAAGTGCATGCGTTCAAGTTCAAAAAATTTATTAATGAGAGAAGCATATTGTATTGAAGCTGGTTTGAGTGTGTATGATGCAACAAAGTTATCAAAAAAAGATCTAGAAAAATTTATCTCAAAAACAAAAATAGAATACCCAGAATACGCAAAAAGACTTGAAGTGATTCAGTCAAATATTCCATTTGAAAAATTAATAGAAGAGGATAAAGAAACTTTTTTTAAGACTTTCAATCAATGTGGTGGTGTATATAGAGTAAAAAACTTCAATCATTATTTTCCTGCAAGTGTATTTGCAAAACTTAAAGATGACAAACAGTTTGCACAAACGATTAAACTCATTGTAACAAATCTTGATATGAGAAAAGCACAAATATCTCTTTTAAAACTAAGTCCTGAAGGATTGAGTTTTCATTCTGTATTTCATTTGGCTATTAATGCTATACGCCATAACAAAGAAAAGTTGGCTTTAGTATATTTAGAAGATGCATTTAAAAAAGCTTATTTTCAAATGGACAAAGACAATATTACATTTTGGCAATACCAAATAACGAAAGACAAAAAATATTTAGAAAGCTTATCTAGAAGCTGGGATGTAAATATATATTCATTATTTGCACAAGAGCTATTGGAGAAAGAAAATAAAAATGTAGTATATACAATTGATCAAGTAAAAAAAGAGCTTGATAATTATGACATCAAAAATCCATTTGATTGGTTAGAAGTTTTAAATAATAGTAAAAAAATGGATGAAATAAAACTAAAAAAATATCAAGATATGTTTACTACAGATGAAACGCTAGGGCACTTAGCTTTTGTAAAAGAACGATATACACGATATAGAAAATCATATTTTGTGACACCTTATGAAAAATATTTAAAAGATTTAAGTGATGAACGAAAATCTTTGATATATGCTATAGGAAGACAAGAAAGTAGATTTATTCCTACTTCTATTTCGAGTGCTTACGCGATGGGTACGATGCAAATAATGCCATTTTTAAGTAAAGCGATTGCAAACGAGCTCAAAGAACCATACAATATTTTTGAACAATTTGATGCCAAAACAAATCTTCGTTATGCAAATCATCATTTGAATTATTTAGAAAAACATCTTAAAAATCCATTGTTTATAGCCTATGCATATAATGGGGGGATTGGATTTACTACACGATTATTAAAAACAAAACTATTTAAAGAAGAAAAATATGAACCGTATTTAAGCATGGAGCTTTTACCATATGATGAAACAAAAAAATATGGAAAAAAAGTTTTAGCAAATTATCTCATCTATAATAAGCATTTTAATAATCAAGAAAAAATAACCTTATCTTCATTGATTAAAAATATACAAAACTGAGATATAAAAAGTAGTTTAGCAAACTAAAAACAGATTTTGGGTATCATACGAAAAATTCAAAGATAAATTATAAATAGGATGAACAATGTCAAATAAAACGCTTGTAATTACAGGAGCAACAAAAGGTATAGGAAAAGCATCTGCATATAGATTTGCTAAAGAGGGTATTAATATCGCTTTTACTTACAACTCAAATGAAGAGATTGCAAAAGAGATTGCTGCTGATTTAGAGACAAAATATGGAGTAAAAGCCAGATATTATCCTTTTAATATTTTGGAGCCAGAAACAGCAAAAGAGTTGTTTTCAAAAATTGATGAAGATTTTGAAACTATTGATTACTTTATTTCAAATGCAATGATTTATGGAAGACCAGTTGTTGGTGGATATGGTAAATACATGAAATTAAAACCTCGAGGATTGAATAATATTTACACTGCAACTGTTGACGCTTTTGTATGTTGTAGCCAACAAGCAGCAAAAAGAATGCAGGCAAATGGTGGTGGAGCGATGGTAAGTTTAAGTTCTACTGGAAATCTTGTATATATAGAAAACTATGCTGGTCATGGTACAAATAAAGCGGCAGTTGAAGCGATGGTGAGATATGCCGCAACTGAATTAGGAAGTATGGGAATTCGAGTCAATGCAGTTTCTGGTGGACCTATTGATACTGATGCTTTAAAGGCATTTACAAACTATGAAGAAGTAGCAGCAAAAACTGCTGAACTTTCACCTTTAGGAAGAATGGGACAGCCAGAAGATTTAGCAAATGCTTGTTATTTTTTATGTAGTGAAGAGTCGTCGTGGATTACTGGAAGTACACTTCTTGTTGATGGTGGGACAACTTTTAAAAAGTAATGTCAAATTTAAATATACAAAAAGAAAAAGAGCAAAATTTAAATCTTCCCAATATATTGGCAGGATTTAGAATCTTACTAGCACCTTTGATGTTGTGGTTTATGGTTGATCAATCAAATCCTTTATTTGATGGTTGGCATGCAAGTTGGTTTGATTATTTTGCTGGTCTTATTTTCGTGATCGCTTCTGTGACAGACTTTTTTGATGGATATATCGCAAGAAGCTGGAATCAGATGACAAAACTTGGAGCTATTTTAGATCCATTAGCAGATAAGATGCTTGTGCTTGCTGGATTTGTCGGACTTTTGAGTATGGATAGAGCGAGTGCTTTTGCTATATTTTTGATCCTTTCACGAGAGTTTTTTATCACAGGGCTCCGTGTGGTTGCAGTTTCTGAAGGTAAATCAGTCGCTTCAACAATGGCAGGAAAAATAAAAACAGTAGTACAGATGATCGCTATTGGATTTTTGATAATGAACTGGCCATTTGCATCGGAGCTTTTATGGTTTGCCGTTATACTTACACTTTATTCAGGATATGAATATATCCGTGATTATTTAAAATAGGATTTGTAATGGGTTTATTTACTTTTCTGATTGTATTGTCAATCTTAGTGTTTATACACGAACTAGGACATTTTACAGTTGCTAGACTTTTAGGTGTGAAGGTATATGTTTTTTCTATTGGTTTTGGAAAAAAACTGATCTCTAAGCAATGGAAAGGAACCGAATGGTCTTTTTCTTTAATTCCACTTGGTGGTTATGTAAAAATGAAAGGGCAAGAAGATATCAATCCTGCTTTGGCAAATAGTGATAGCGACAGCTATAATGTCAAAACACCTTTTCAAAGAATATTAATTTTACTTGCTGGTCCCTTAGCAAACTTTTTATTGGCTTTTGTTTTATATATTGCTATCGGACTTTTAGGTAATAATCATCTTACCGCTACTATTGGAAAAATAGTAGAAAACTCACCTGCTCAAAAAGCTGGATTGATAGTAAATGATGAGATAGTAAAAATAAATGATATCACTATAAAAACTTGGGATGATTTAAGTGGTGTGATAAAAGACTCAAACGATCCACTTCAAGTGTATGTACAAAGAGATGGTGCCATGAAGTCATTTCTTATTTTACCACAGCTAAGTGACTCTGAAAATATGTTTAAAGAAAAAATACGAAAACGGATGATCGGAATCGCGCCAGCTCCTAAAGTGGTAAAAATATTTTATTCTCCGATTGATTCTATTGTTTTTGCATATGATAAAACTATTGAGTCTAGTAAAATGATATTTTTAGGGGTGCAAAAACTAATACAAGGAATTATTCCTAGTAGTGAAATTGGTGGAGTGATTAGCATCGGTACTGTGATTTCAGATGCGAGTCAGTCTAGTTTTGTCGCTTTATTAACTATTATGGCACTTATTTCAGTAAATCTTGGGGTGCTAAATCTTTTACCGATCCCTGCACTTGATGGTGGTCATATTATGTTTAATTTATATGAGATGATTACAAAAAGAAAACCAAGTGATAAAATACTTGTTGCTTTGACTATTGCTGGTTGGGCGATATTATTGGGACTTATGTCATTAGGTTTTTACAATGATATTATAAGATTACTAGAATAGTCATTTTTTTAATCATATTTAATACTATTATAGTATGATTACTTATATTAATTTAAAGGAGACAATATGTCAATTACAACAGAATTAGAAACAATTGCATTAGCAAATACAAAAAAAGGTGTGATTAGTATCTCAAATATTACAGAACCATATGGTGCTGGTAGTGGAGATGTGACAAGTATAGGTATCTCTCTTACTGGTAAAGAACCAGAATGGAAAGTGCATATTCCAAAAGAAAATGTTGATGCAGTAATTGCAGCACTTCAAAAATCAAAATAAATGTAACCTATTATCCTAAATCTTGAGAGGTTTAGGATAATCTTCCCTCTTCATATTCTATTAATCTAACTTCGATATCATATAATAAATTATTTTGGAGAAACAAGATGAAAAAAATTTTAGTTCTGGTATTTTTTGTAGTATCGTTATTTGGATTTGATAATGATTTTCTAAGCCCAGATGAAGCTTTTAAAGTTTCAATAGATAAAAAAGAATCAGGTTTAAAAATAAATGTAGAGTTACCTAAATCGATCTACTTATATGACGAGTTTTTAAAAGTAGTACTTTTACCACAAAATATAGATATCACAAAAGAACTCAAATTACCTAATCCTGAAACTTATGATGGATTTATCGTACATTTTAATGGTTTAAACATAGATGTACCCTATGCACTAATCAAAGAAAAGATAGGCGATGAATCATATGAACTTCAGTTTAACTATCAAGGATGTTCAAAAGCAGGGCTTTGTTATTCTCCAATGTCTCAATCGATCAAAATGGATGGAATTGATTCTTCAAGTATAAAAGCTACGACTGAAATCGTTGAAAAAATCACTACAGATAAAA
>JBASAI010000209.1:0-1500 GCA_049650525.1 Arcobacteraceae bacterium | reverse complement strand
AATATACACGCTCATAATTTTCACTTTTGAAATAATTCTGGCACAAATATTCATCAAAAACAAAGGCGTATCGCCCGAACGTGAAAGGTCGAACTTTTTTGAAGTACAAACATATAAGATTGGACTATCAAAATATTGAATGTCTGAATGTTAGACTAAAATGGAAATGTAGATTTTATAAGTACAAAAGAGCAATTACACCTTTAAATTGGCAATATATTGTGAAGGAGTAACCGATTTGATTTTTTTAAAAACACTATTGAAAGTTGATTTTGAATTAAATCCTGAGTCATAAGCATGACCTAATAAACTAAAACTCTTATTGTTTTGTGCATTTTGTATAAACTCTTCTACACGATATTTGTTCACAAAATCATGAAAATTAACCTGTTCATATTGATTAATAATTTGCGATAAATGATTGGTAGATACCGACAAGCTATGTGAAAGTTCCGATATTGTTAATTTCGGATTTAAAAATAGTTTTTCATTTTTCATTAGATCTAAAAGTTCTGCATGCTTTTTAGTGGCAATGTCAGGTTTCAGGCTAGACTTTTTATATTGACTTTTTTCTATAACCAAATCTTCTTCTTTTAAAATAGTACTAGAGAACAAACCTTGTTGACGTATTCCGGAAAACCCTACAAATACAACAAAACCAACAATGATTGAATAAAACAAAATATCAGGGTTAAAAGAAAACTGAAAACCAATTAGTTCACGCAAAATTGAAATAATTGCAGCAGTAATAAAAACTGAGACTATTCCTAATATTGAATAACGTAACCAAATTAAATTAATACGATTACTATATGAAAAATTTTCTTCTACAAGTTTTTCGCGTTTCATAAGTTTTCGATAGGACAAAATCGAATAACCTATTCCTGATAATATGAAACCTATAAGAATAACATATGAAAATATACTAAAATCATTATTCACTCCTTTGTCAACCTGAATCTTTTCTTCGATTGAGTAAAACAAGAAAAACGGTATCATATATAAATATGAAATTATTGCAGGTGCAAAGTGTAAATAATCGCTCTTGTTCAGATATTTTTTACTTTTAATAGAATACAAAACATATAGGTAAAGAAATGGTCCATATAAAAACGGCAAAGGAGCTGTAACGCCAATAAGATGTGGATACATATCCCAATATCCTTTGTAATTCAAAAAATATCCAGTTAGATGAATGCCAATTACTATAAGCCAAATTGACAAAATATTATCGGTAAGTATTTTGTCTTTTTTTGAAAATAAAAGAATACCAAAAAAAAAGGATAGTACAATACCTATATTTAATACAATTATCATATTTTATTTATAAAAAATAAGTTTTCATTAATTATTTATTTGTGAACTGCTTAAGATTCAAAATTGTTCAATTCGCATCTAAATTAGTAAATTTAATTTTCTAAATTAACTTGTATAAGATGTTCAGTTGTTATCGTCTTCTATCGTTGTTTTTTTTGTAGTATATCTTGAAATAGTATTGTT
>JBASAI010000208.1:0-2007 GCA_049650525.1 Arcobacteraceae bacterium | reverse complement strand
GAAAAAGAGTAAGTTCAAGACTTTTTTCGAGTTGTTTTATGCGTGAAGTGACATTTGACTGAGCAAATCCCAACTCTTGAGCACCTAAAGAGATGCTTTTATGATTGGCAACAGCGACAAAAACTTTGAGTAAATTTGAATCCATATCACTTTTCCTTATATCACTTATCGTGATTTTATATTTGACATAATATCATTATTAGTGATATTATGTCAAATATATATGAAAAAGGGATCAAATATGAACTTGAATTTACTAGATAGAAATAATCACGCTTCGATACTCATCGCTGGTATTTTATCAGTTATTATAGCTTTAGGGGTTGCGAGGTTTGTTTTTACCTCACTATTACCATCGATGTTGGATGATTTTTTAACTATATCTTTTGCAGGTATATTGGCTGCTGTGAATTTTGCAGGATATTTGAGTGGTTCTGTTTTATCGATGTTTATAAAAGATATCAACCAAAAAGTTATTTTGTTTCGTATAGGGATTGCTATTTGTATCATTACGACTGTTATTTTAGGAATCACTACAAATGAAACTATCTGGTTTATAGCTCGAGTATTAGCTGGACTAGGGGCTGCATTGGCATTTGTTGTAGGTGCTGCTATTGTGATGACAAAACTCAAATCAGAAAATAAAACTAAAGCGATGGGGATACATTTTTCTGGGATTGGTTTTGCTATTTTAATCACTGATTTGATCAATCGTGCAGTTCTAGCGTATGGTGGAAGCTGGCAAGAATCGTGGATCGTTTTATCTTTATTTGCTACTATTATTTCTATATATGTTATGTATATTTTAAGTTTTGATAAAAAAGTGGAACAAAGAGTGGTAAAACATCCTTTTGACAAATCACTTTTTAGTTTTTTTGTGATTCTTATCATTATCGCCTATTTTACTGAAGGGGTTGGTTTTGTGGTTCAAGCGACATTTTTACCAGATATTGTAAACTCATTAGAAGGTTTAGAGGGATATGGAAGTTTGACTTGGACATTTGTGGGACTTGCTGGTATTCCATCGTGTATACTTTGGATGACACTTGCTCATAAATATGGAAGTGTCAATATTATCATCATCACACTTTTAGTACAAATGATAGGGATATTGATCCCAACTTTTACAAACAATATGTATATGAATCTACTTAGCGGTGTGTTATATGGAGGTACATTTGTAGGACTTGTAGGATTGTTTATGAATCTAGGAGGAAAACTTGCACGGAATAATCCTGTAGTACTTATGGGTGCAGTTACCACTTCATACGGATTGGGGCAAGTAATAGCTCCTTTATATTCAGTCTATTTTATAGAAAATTACAACAGTTATGATTATGCCTTGTATGTAACAGCTGCAATAGTTTTTTCAGGTGTTTTACTTTTACTTTTTGCTAAAACAATTATGACTGAAGAGCAAAAGTTATTGTAATAGTATGATCATAATTGTGTGTCAAATCAAAGTTAAGTTTTACATCAACAAAATTTAGATACTTTAAGATATAATAATTAATCACTAATACACTAAGGAATAATCACAAATGATAAAGATATTTTCAAAAATTTTTGGAACTCAAAATGATAAAGAAGTAAAAAAATATAATAAAAGAGCTCTTGTTATAAACACATTAGAAGAGTCTTTTAGTAGCTTAACAGATGAAGAACTACAAGAAAATTTTAATAAATTGAAAAAAGAAGTACAAGATAAAACGAAAACTTTAGATGATGTACTCAATGAAAGTTTTGCGATCACACGAGAAGCTAGTAAAAGAGTTTTAGGAATGAGACATTATGATGTACAGCTCGTAGGTGGTTTAGTTTTACATGATGGAAGAATCGCTGAGATGAAAACAGGTGAAGGGAAAACTCTTGTGGGAAGTTTGGCAGTTGCTCTCAATGCAATGACAGGTGAGGGTGTCCATGTCGTTACTGTTAATGATTATTTAGCGAGTAGAGATGCAAAAGAGTTAGAACCTTTATATAACTTTTTAGGTTTTAGTGTAGGTA
>JBASAI010000207.1:0-3489 GCA_049650525.1 Arcobacteraceae bacterium | reverse complement strand
TAACACGATACAAAGAAGAGGAGATTATCAATATAGCAAGTACAAAAGTGGTAGGACATACGGTCATCTTAGGATTTGGGGAGTTTGGGCAAAATATAGCTAAGTCACTCAAAGATGATGGTCAACTCTATATTGCAATAGATAATAATATTGAGTTATATCATAGAGCTCGAAGTATGGGAGAATCTATAGTTTTTGGAAATGCAACAAATAAAGCGATACTAAAAAGTATCAATATTTCTCAAGCACAAAATGTGATAGTTGCTATTGACAATCCTAAAAAACTCTATGTAGTATGTGAAACTTTAAAAAAATATGTAGATATTCATAAAATTATTGTAAAAATACATACAAGTAGTCAAAGAGAAGAATTAGCAGAATTGGGAATTCAAAATATAGTAATAGAAAATGAATTAGCAAGTAATAGTGTAAGTGAATTAATTTCTAATAATACAAGAATTTAATGAGTGCTTTCAAATAAACAATAGATAATATATTTTAAATAATATAAAAGGAACAAAAATGAAAAAAAATATTGTAGTTGCAACAGATTTCTCCCAAAGAAGTTTTGATGTAATTAATAAGGCAATGAATTTTGCAAAAAATCATAATAATACAATACATGTTGTCCATATTATAGAAAATAGTTTTCTTTCAAAATTAAAGGATGAGGCTACTGTGTATGAAAATAGTTTTACGCACATCAAAGAAAAAATCCCTTCTTTAGTAAAAGAAAATTTTCATTGTCGCCAAGATACTTTAGAAGATGGTATTGAAAGATATGTAAAAGAGCTCAATGCCTATATGGTTATCATTGGAAGTAGTGGTGAGAGAAGTTCAATCATCAGACAATTTTTAGGTACAAGCACAAAATCAATCGTACGATCTATTGATGTTCCTTGTCTTGTCCTAAAATCAGATAGAGAAAATCTAGATTTTAGTTCTATTTTAATGCCTACAGACTTATCGGAAGAATCAAAACAATACCTTTCAAATATTCATGAGCTTTTCCCCAAATCAAAAATAGAACTTCTGTACAGTTATCTAGTACCATTTGAAGGACGACTAAATTTTTATGGTATGGATAAAGAGGAAGCCCTCTCTTTTCAAGAAAATATGAAACGAGCAGCTCTGGAAGAGGCATACAATTTTTATGATCAACTAAATGTAGACAAAGGAAAGGTAAAAGTTGAAGTGATGAAAGAAGGACTCGATCCTAAAGCTTTTTCGCTTTATGCTGATGAAAAAAATTGTGATATGATAGCCATTCATACGACAGGAAATTTTAGTTTTTTTGCATTTGATATACTCGAACATTCTCGTAAAGATATATTAATCACTAAAATTTGAACAGTATCAGGAAAAAGTGTAAGAAGTAAAGATCAATAATCTCTTTACTTCTTCTAAATCAACTGATTTTTTATAAACTGATTATAGTGTCCGTCTTGTATTTCAAGAGCACTATGACTTCCCTGCTCTACAATCTTTCCTCCATCTAAAACATAGATCATATCAGCATTTTTAACAGTACTTAAACGATGAGCAATAGTGATGAGTGTTTTTTCTTTTAAGATAGGCTCAAGAGCTTCAAAGAGCTTATTTTCAGTATGTACATCAAGAGCAGATGTCGACTCATCAAAAATCACCACTTGTGGATCTGCAATGATCATACGAGCGATCGAGATTCGTTGTCTTTGACCTCCTGAGAGTCTGATACCGTGTCTTCCAACAATTGTATCAAGTCCATGGCTCATACCCATAACTACCTCTTTAAACTGTGCGATTTCTAAAGCTTTAAAAATCGCTTCATCTGTTATGTTTTCATCACCCATTGTGATATTAAACCGTAAAGTATTGTTAAATAAAATAGGCATTTGTAGCACTAAAAAGATATTTTCTCGTAATGATTGTTTATCTAACTCTTCAGTTAAAATTTCATTATACTTTATTATTCCCATATCTTTCTCATAAAATCCCGATATAATTTGAGCTAAAGTTGTCTTCCCACTTCCACTAGCACCAATCAAAGCGATATGTTGTTTTGCTTTTATATTCAAACTAATTTCATTAAGTATCACTTTATCTGTGTTATATGAAAAACTCATATTTTGGATATCTATAGAAAAATCAGTGTTACTATCAAGTATTTTTTTTCCTTGTGACTCTTCTTTTAAAGTCAATATTTTATTGATTCTTTGAAGTGCACTTTTGGCACTTGCATAAGTATATTGCATACTGAGTATATTTTGTACAGGTGTCATCATAAACCAAATATATCCAAACATCGCAAACATCATACCAATACTGAGATCACTGTAAGCTACAAGTAACAATCCACTCGCTCGCAAAAGTTCAAACGCCACTAAAAAAATAGTAAATGAAAATCTCTCATACGCTACACTTTTATAACTATAATCATTTGATGTTTTTTGAATATTATGGGCTTTGAGAATTGATTCATCAAAAAAGTATTTTTCTTTGTTGCTGGCTTTTATCTGTCCAAAAAGTTCGAGTGTTTCCCCTAAATTATTTTGAAACTCTTCGATTGCTTGGTTTTCATCTTTTTTTAAACTTCCAGTATGCCGAGCTATTTTCTTGGATAAGAACATAATCAATGGCTGAATAATCATAATCATCACACCCAAAATAGGATCAATCAATATAATCACAATAGAAATAGCAATCAAAGTTAAAACAGAAGAGATAAATTTACTCGCACTCGTGATGATAAAATTATCTAAGGTATTCACATCAGTTATAAGATTTGCAGAAACTGCCCCACTTCCTAAAGTTTCGTATTCGTTCATACAAACACCTTGAAGATGCTCAAGAAGTCGTTTTCGTATCTCAAAAGTAACAAATTTTGCTATAAAAGTAAATATTTTAGTGATAATAACAGTGAGTAAAAAATGAAATACTCGTAAAAATATAACCACTGCAGCTGCAATAGCGATATAATATAACGCATCTCCAGTACCAAAAAGATTATCGATACTATGTACTATAAAATCAGGCTTGTTTAAAAGCACTTCATCTACCATGATAGGCAACATAAGTGGAATAGGAATACTCACAGCGATGGCCAGTAAAGTGATAATCTGTCCCCAGATCAACATCGGCTTTTGTGCCAACATAAGTGTAAAAATTGTTTTAAAAGTTATAGGTGTATTTTTCATACAGGGATTTTACCCTATTTCTACAACCTCTTTCCATAAAATTGATAAATATAACTCTTCATTTTCTAAATAGGTAGAAGAATACACGGTAAAAATATTTTCATCAAATGATACTTCTAAAATATATTTATCTCCTTGAAAACTTTGAGAGATAATTTTTACTTTATAGTCACCTTTTTGCGTATCCAAATTACATTGATCTACTCGTACACAATACTCTTTTTTATTTTTTATAATAAAGTTCGCCACTCCAAAACTTTTAGCGATTGTTTTTGTTTTTGGATTTTTATAGATATTTTGAGGTGTGTCATAC
>JBASAI010000206.1:0-2374 GCA_049650525.1 Arcobacteraceae bacterium | reverse complement strand
GTCTACATACTCTAGTCTCTCGTCTGTTTTTGCAAGGTGAGGTAGGATATCGATCTCATTATTTTGAAACTTTTCCATAGCCTCATTCCAAGAGATAGCTTGAGTAAATTGAAACTTTATTCCAGTGTATTTGCTCATTAATTTCATATAATCATAAGTATAACCCATAGGTTTACCATTTTCAATATAATTAAAGGGGGGAAAGGCATTATGCCCATGGACGATAAGAGGAGTGTTTTTTGATAAATACTCTTTTTCCTCTTGTGAAAAGTTTAGCTGCTCTGAATATACAACTTGCATAAACACAAAACATACTATAAATATCTTCAAGACTAAATTCATTTCTCTCCTAACTATATTCATTTTAATACTAATTATTATTCAATTATACAATAAAAATCTAGTAAACTACCTACAAGTTAGTATTTTTATTATTTGTCAATGGTTTCCATATTGTTTTGGCGGTAGCACATGGATTATTATTCCCCTCTACATAAATCTCATGTATAAAAGAGTTTTGATCATCAACTTTATTTGTATAAGAAATAATACTATCCCCATACTGTGACTCCGCTAAAAAACGCCCATCGATGGAGTGTAGATAATAGTTATCTATAATCTCTTGGGGTATTGATTCTAAAAGCCAATGAAAATAACTTATATTATTTACATGTTTATTTGTATCCGTATCATAGCGATTTACAGTAAATTTATTGAGATATTGAGGTGATTTGATAGTCTCTATTGTACTTGATATATCATGATCCAAAGAGGTTTTCTCACAAGACAACCAATTATCTCTATAATAATTTGGAATTTTGGTAGGTTTTCGTTTCTCTATATCAAAAAAAAGCCATAAACCTTTGGCTTTACCTATAATATTATAGTGTTCATCATAAATGATATTTTCTCTAGTTCCACGGATCGATTTATATTTTGAAAGCCATGTTCGTATAATAATTTTTTCATTATATTCAGGATATCGATCTATCTCCATCATCCCAGAAAGCAGCACCCATCCCAAGTTTTGTGACATAAGAGACACTAAACTATGTCCAGCAAAAGCACAGTGATCAGCTGCTGTTTCTTGCAATAATGTCATCATAGTTATCGGAGAAGCTTTCCCCGTTTTGTCCATTTCAAAATATCGTAGTTCAAATTCTTTTTCAAAATAGTTTTCCACTGAAGGTCCTTTACTATACTCCCATTTGGAGTTTTAATATAATTATATGATTTATAGTATCTATTTTTATATTATAAATAACTAATTCTCTTATTCACTAATCTACTGGTCGCTTTTTTTCATATTTACAATTAATTCACTTATTGATTTTTCAACAGAATCTTGAAGTGCTTTTTCTAAAATCACTTTATTGTTCAATAAACTATCTTCTTTTTCTGAAAAAGACTCATTTACTACAGTATCCGAATATACAACATCATTGTTTTTATTTAATATTTCTAAAGCAATATACACTTTTAGTGTTGCATCTGAAGTAAATAGTGATTTGTCGATGATAAATTTAGGAATAAATAGATAAACAGTATACTTTGCTTGAGAAGACACATATTTGTTTTTATAGTATTCGTCGTTTTTCATTTGTTGAGAAAACTCATTTTTAACAATATCTTCTAATGACACTTCGTGTACAGCAACACTACTTCCTAAATCCAATCCTTCATCATTTGTCATATCAGGTCGAAATGCAGTACTCACTCCAAGACCAATATGATTTGCGATACCTCCAAGACCTAAACCAATAGAAAAAGGACTAGGTACATTTTTTGCAGCTTTAAAAATGACAACTTTTTCATGTAAAG
The DNA here is from genome assembly GCA_049650525.1 of Arcobacteraceae bacterium. Lineage (GTDB taxonomy): Bacteria > Campylobacterota > Campylobacteria > Campylobacterales > Arcobacteraceae > JAIOSF01. Next base: position 553 of record JBASAI010000206.1, on the reverse strand, counting down.
AAAAAGTATTCATCTCTTGATTTATATTAACTTGACTTTTTGAAGAACAGGCAGTAAAAATGAGTAACGGTAAAACCAAAAGTATTTTTAAAAAGTAAGTCATGATAGATATCCTTATTGTTTTATATCATCATAACATACTCAGCTAAAATAAGATACATAAAAAGGCAGTATGTTCAGCATTTCAGATGAATGTAATTATCTTAAAAAGTAAATTAACACATTTATAACATTGAAATAATTCAGTTTTTATAGAAGGTATAAAAGTAAACCAACAACATCTGTATCAAAACAACAACAATATACTTCCACATAAATGATAGCTTTTTTATTTTATGTCGAAACGCAACCATTGATAAAATTGCGCCTACTGAACCTCCAACAAGTGATACCAATAATAGTGCTTTTTCCGATACTCTAGTAATATTTTTATTATTTCTAATAGCTTGTAATTTATCAAATCCATAAAAAAAGAAAGAAAAGATATTTATAGTGATCATATATATTTCAATATAAGATAGTGTAAAATTTATATTTACCATCTATATAATAT
>JBASAI010000205.1:0-4574 GCA_049650525.1 Arcobacteraceae bacterium | reverse complement strand
ATAGTTAACTAATCCATCAATTCCACCTAAATCTACAAACATACCATAGCTAGTAATTTTTTTAACGATACCAGTTTTTGGTTCATTATTTTCCATTAATTCAGCTATTTTTTCTTCTTTATGTTTTTGAGCTTCTTCTATTAGTTTTCTTCTTGAGATAACGATACTTGAAGTTTCTGGTTTTGCTTTAAGTACAACAGCTTTGATTTTTTTACCAACAGCTCCGATTGCTTTTAAGAAACCTTGTGCCATTGGCATGAAGTATTCCATACCTTCTTCATCTTGAACGATAAATCCAGCTCTTGGTTTAACAGATGTTACAACACCTTCAACGATTACATTTTCTGGTTCTTCACCATATTTTGCGAAAAATTCGTCAAATTTAGCTTTTTGTAGCACTTTTTTATAAGAAAGAGATAAGTTTTCTCCTCTTGTTCCCAAAATCATAACAGTGATTTTATCACCCATAGAATATTTTACTGTTCCATCTGTGTTTGTAATTTCACTTAAAGGGATTCTACCCTCTTTACCTGCGATACTTACTACGAAGTTTTCATCGTTAACTTGTACTATTTCACCATCTGTTACTGAATTCGTTTCTGTGTTCTTTTCGCTTTCCTCCAACATTGCTGCGAAGTCTTCACCCTCTATTTCAAAATCTTCAAATTTCATTTGCTTGCCTACCCTTTTGTTTTTTATTGGACTATTATAACAAAACTTGACTTAATTTTTTTATAGTTATATTTTTTCTATCTTTTCGATCACCTTTTGAATGATCCAATCAGGTGTAGAAGCACCAGCTGTTACACCACAAATATTTTTGTCAAGGAACCAATCTAACTCCAATTCTCTTTCATCTTCGATGAGATAACTGACACAATTTTCTTCTGCAATATTAAAAAGCTGTTTAGTATTTGAAGAATCTTTTCCTCCAATAATAATCATAATATCAACCTTATCAGAAAGTTCTCTTGTAGCTGCTTGATTTTCAAATGTAGCATCACAAATAGTGTTAAATACACGAACTTCTTTATATTTTAAAATAAGGCTGTTGATTATTTCTAGGTATTTTTCTTTTTGTTTTGTTGTTTGTGCTACTGTAGCTATTTTGTCATATTTAAATATAAGTGTATCAAGTTCTTCTGGACTAGGTACTACATGTACATCATCACCATAACTTTTCACACCTTTTACTTCTGGATGATCTTCATCTCCAAAGATAACGATACTATATTTATCTTCAGACATTTTTTTGACAATTTGTTGAGGAGTTGTCACAAATGGACAAGTAGCATTGATCACTTTAGTATTATTTTTTTTGAGTTGCGCCAACTCATTTTTAGGAATACCATGTGTTCTTATAATAATAGTTTCATGTTCTTTTGCTTCTTCTATTGTTCTATATAATCCAACATTAAAATCATTTTTAAGTCTATTGATCTCTTTTTGATTATGGATAAGTGGCCCCATCGTTGCTGCATTTTTATGCTCTTCTGCAATTTTAATCGCTCTTTTAACGCCAAAACAAAATCCATAATGTGAAGCTACTTTTACTTTCAATTTTTATCCTTTTAATGTGTCTAGAATTTCAGTGAAATTAGGAAAAGAAGTTTCAATACATTGTGTATCTTCGATATCCATACCACATAGTAATCCGGCTATTGCAAAACTCATAGCAATTCTATGGTCGCCATGTGAATTAATGGTTGCTTTTGTAAGTGTACTATCTCCATCGATCTCATAGCCATCTTCAAACTCTGTATAACTTACACCACATAATTTGAGATTGTCTACAACAACACTTATTCTATCACACTCTTTGACGCGTAACTCTTTTGCATTTTTTACAATACTTTTTCCATTTGCAATTGACATAGCGATACTTAAAGCTGGCAGCTCATCTATTAGCCAAGCAATATTTTTATCAACTATTATGCCATTTAAAGTATTATGTTCAACAATAATATCTCCAATAGGTTCATAGATATCTTCAGTTTGAATATACGATATCTTTGCACCCATTTTTTCTAAAATTTTATAGGCTTCTATTCGTGTAGGGTTTAAAGTGACATTTTTTAAAGTCACTTTTGCTTTTGGAGTAATAGCAGCTGCTACAGCAAAGAAAAAAGCAGATGATGGATCAGTAGGAACTGTGATATTTAAAGGTTTGAGTTTCCCTTTTAACGGTTCTATCTCTATATAACCATCTTTATTAGTATGAATTGACGCGCCCATTCCATTGAGCATTCGTTCTGTATGATCACGACTAAGTAAATCTTCTTTATAAAAAGACTTTTGATCACTTTGAATACCTGCTAATATGAGTGCTGATTTTACTTGTGCTGAGTCTATTGGACTATGATATGTAAAAGAATCAAGTTTGGCCCCGCGTATATGTAAAGGTGCTTTATTTCCATCTTCTCTTCCATCTATGTGTGCACCAATATCTCGTAAAGGATCTGCAACTCTTTTCATCGGTCGAGATCTTAGGTATTTGTCCCCTGTAAGTACAAAACTTCCTTCTATTCCTGCTAAAAGTCCAGCATAGAGTCTCATTCCTGTTCCTGCATTTCCACAATCTAGAATATCATCTGGTTCTGTTAATGTATCTGGTGGCGTGATCTTAATTGTAACTCCATCATCCTCAATGGTAGCTCCTAATTTTTGAGCTATTTTTAAAGAATCCATTGTATCTTCACCACGAAGATAGTTTTTGATAGTTGATGGTTGATCACTTAACAAACTAAACATAGCACATCTATGTGAGATAGATTTGTCACTTGCTATGTTATCGATGATGATATCAAATGATTTTTGTAGTGGTGTTATGTTTAGTGTTTGCATTATCTTAAACCTATTTGTAAATCTTTTTCTAATTTGGCTAAAACTTTATCCATAATATCATTGATATCACTTTCTTCAAATGTTTTAGTTTCTGATTGTAAGACAAATTTAATAGTTAAACTCTCATTATCTCCTAGTTTTTCATCACTATAGATATCAACTAAATTAAACTGTTTTATCTCTTCTATATTAAGTGCATTGATAGCTTTTTTGATATTTTTGTATGGTAAATCTTTGGGAGTGATTATGCTCAAATCTCTTTTTGAAGACTGAAATTTTGAGATACTTGAAGCGATAATAGTTTCGTTACTTAAAAGGTCAATATTTATTTCGCAAAGAAATGTATCGCTAGAAATATCAAAATCGTTTGCAGCTGTTGGATGAATTTTATAGATATAACCAATGATTTTCCCATTTTGTATAATCGAAGCATTTTGATATGGATGGATAAAATCATTTTCAACTTTTTTGAGTGGTTCTAAATCAAACTCTCCGATAACACTTGCTATTTTTTGTGCAAAAGCAAAAAAATCTATATTTAAAGGTTTCGCTTTATTTGAAACTGCTTGCGCCTCTGATTCTCCACTAAAAATAAATCCTAAAGTTTTTGTTTCTTCTCTATTTTTATTGAAAATTGTTCCTATTTCAAAAAGGCCAACAGCTTTATACCCTTGTTTTACATTATGAGAAACGGCTTGAGCAAAATTAAGTGCTAAAGTTGTTCTAAAAGTATTGAGCTCATTTACAATTGGATTTAAGATATCTTTCTTTTTGATTACAGTAGGGAAATTATATTTTTCTAGTAGTTCTTTATTTGTAAATACATAAGTAAGTGTTTCAAAAAATCCATGCTCAATTGCTCTTGTTCGTATTTCATTTCTCAATATGAATTTATTTGAAGTTTCATTGATGTTATTAAATTCTTTAAATTCGAGTGGCTTGGATTTTATTTTATCGATACCAATCATCCGAACAATCTCTTCTGTAATATCTGCTATATTGCTTATATCATGTCTAAAAGCTGGAATTGTTACATTGATTGTGTTTTGTCCATCTTGTTTTACAAAAAATCCTAATGATGTGAGTATTTGACTCACTTTACTAGGTGTTATATTTTGACCAATAATTGCATTTAGTTTTTTATTATTTACATTAATTGTTTTTAATGGTACTTCATTTATAAAATTTTTACTACCATTATAAATAGTAGCTCCATTTTGTGAAAGAAGTGATATGATTGTGTTGATTCCACTTTCTAAGTTTGGTTCACTTCCTCGTGAAGATTTGTAATATACTTCGTCTGTTTTGATCTTTTTTTCAAAAACATTTTGCGCTAACTTTTGTGGATTTATATAACTAGCTTCAAGAATAACTTCATCAGACAATTTTTCAATTTTTCCTATTTTAATACCAATTGTACTTACTTGAACTTCTCCCACAACGATATCAAAACCATTTTTGTCTTTTGAAACATTTAATGTAGATAACCCTTCCGGACTCTTTTTTGCAACAGCTTGTGTATATACATTTAACAATACACCAGAAGCATGCGTTGCGTATGAAATTGCTGTTTCTATATCAGTACTTTTAAGTTGCGAAATAGTAGAAGCTCGTAATTTATGTAAAAGATCCAATGAAAATTTTTTGATAGAAGCTGCTTTGTATATAAGATTTGATTCACCATTCATATCAAATGTCACATCAAAAACTTGCCCAATTCCTTTATTATT